>SCTA01000017.1 GCA_004322275.1 bacterium | reverse complement strand
CGCTCGCTCTACGAGCGACCGGTCGCTGCGGCGGGGGCGTGAGGGGGCACCCGTTCGCTGCGCTCACTAAGACCCCCCCGCCGCCCTTTCCGCCTCCGCTCCCTGCGTCACCTACGGGCCACGAGGGAGACGAAGTGAAGGCTCGGCCAAAAACAAAGTAACAAAAAGTTTTTGGCCTCGGAGGTAGATTGTCTACACATATCTCTTAATAGCTGTAAACAAACTACCTTCGAGCAAATGAGCAACAATTACCTTGCTCATTTGCGAGCCTTCTTTTCGTTCCCCACGCTCTCCGGTGCCCAGCGAGTGAGAGAGCGAGGGTGTTCCGGGCGCGCCATGAGCCGGTGGCGATTTGCGCGCTCGCCGAGCGACGAACGAGCGAGCTTTGGGCACAAAGGGAGCGCGACTTTTCTTTCCCCCATTTCTTTTGGTCGCTCAAAAGAAATGGGGCCGGGCGCGGGCGGGCAGCCCGCAAGCATAGAATTACATTAAGGTTTATATATTGGTGGGCCGTGCCCACCCTACATGGCTGAAAGCAGAATTTTTTTATTATATACGGCAAAGGATTTTGCCGCCGGGCGAGGAGCCCGCAGCGAGCGCGACGCAGACAGTAGCGTGCCTACGGCAAGGAGCGCGAGCGAGAAGCGACAAAGCCCCGCGGCAAAAGCCGAAGCCGTCAGTCGTCGATTAAAATTTCTAAACCCGAAAGTCCGGCAACGAATTTTTTCTTTTCACCCCTTCGGAAATCCACCGAAACCCTCGCCGTCGGCCCCCTTCCGTCCGTCGCCGTCACCACGCCGTCGCCATACTTCGGGTGGCGCACCTTCATCCCCTTCTTGTAGTCGCAGTTCTCGGGATCGACGCTGAGGGAGCGGCCGTTTGTTTTCGCCTCGGGAGCGTATTCTTTCTGCGGCGCGGCCTCGCTTTTCGGCGGGATGCGGGGAGGAACGGTAAAGCCCCTCTTCTCGGGGCAGGGACGGGCGGTGGGATAATCCCTGGGGCATATCTTTTCGGGAAGCTCGAAGAGAAACCTGCTCGGCGGACGGAAGAGCCCTTCCGCGCCGAAGACCCGCCTTACCCTCGCCCTCGTGAGGAAGAGCCTGTCCTTCGCCCGCGTCATGGCCACGTAGCAGAGCCTTCGCTCCTCCTCCACCTCCTCCTTCGAGCTGCTGCTGAGGGCGTGGGGAAAGACCTCCTCCTCCATCCCGGCGATGAAGACGCAGGGGAATTCGAGACCCTTGGCGGAGTGGATGGTCATCAGGGTCATTCCGTCCCACCCCGGCTTGCCGCTCTCCTGATCGCTTATGAGCGCGGCCCTGTCCAGAAAGGAGAGCACGGTGCCGCCCTCGGCCGCGTGAACGTCGGCGGCGTTGAGGAGTTCCTCGAGGTTTTCAAGCCTCTCCGCCTCTTTCTCGTCCTCCTTCGCCCTCTCCAGCGCGCCCCTAAGGCCGCTCTCCCGGAGTATCCGCGAAAGAAGGTCGCCGAGGCGCTCGCCTTCGGCGTGGGCTATCCGCCACCCCTCGACAAGCTCTATGAAACCGGCCACGGCGCGGGAGGCGCGGGGAGGAAGGACTCCCTCCTCCACCATCAGCCTCATCGTGGCGAAAAGGTCCAGCTCCCTCGCCTCGGATTCACTGAAAATAGCCGCGACGGTCTTGTCGCCGATGCCTCTAGGGGGTTCGTTTATCACCCTCTTCAGGGCTACGGGGTCGTAAGGCTGGGCCACAAGCCGCAGGCACGCCATCGCGTCCTTTATCTCCCTGCGCTCGTAGAAGCGCAGCCCCCCGTAGACCACGTAGCGAAGCTCCCTGTCCATCAGCGCCTCTTCGACCGGGCGGGAGAGAGCGTGGGTGCGGTAGAGGATGGCGATATCCTTTAACTTTTGCCCTTCCTTGAGGAGCGAAATTATCTTCTCGACTATCCACTGCGCCTCTTCCTCCTCGGTCGAGGCGGTGTGGCAAACCACCGGGACGCCCCCCTTTCGGGAGGTCCAGAGGGTCTTTTTGTGGCGGCCGACGTTGTGGGAGATGACCGAGGCGGCGGCCTCCAGAATCGCGGCGGTGGAGCGGTAGTTCTGCTCCAGCTTTATTATCTTCGTGCCGGGGAAATCCTTCTCGAAATCGAGGATGTTGCGAAGGTCCGCGCCGCGCCAGCCGTAGATCGACTGGTCGTCGTCGCCGACGGCGCAGATGTTCCCCCAGACGCTGGATAGATGGCCCGCGAGGAGGTACTGCACCCGGTTTGTGTCCTGATACTCGTCAATGAGAACGTGCCGGAACTTTTCGGCGTATCGGCGGGCGATCTCCGGGCGCTCCTCGAAGAGGCGCAGGGTTTCGAGGAGAAGGTCGCCGAAATCGAGGGCGCGGGCGTTCTGGAGCCGGAGGGTGTAGAGCTTGTAAAAGGAGTAAAAGACCTTCGCGTGGGGGGAGGCGGAAACCCCCGGCACCTCGAAGTCGGAAAACCCCCGCCCGTCGTCCTTCGCGCGGGAGACCCCGGCCAGCAGGGACGCCGGTTTGTATTTTTTCGTGTCGAGCGAAAGAGAAGCCGCTACGTCCTTCGCCAGTCTTTTCTGGTCGTCGGAGTCGTAAACGGAAAAGGAGGCCCCCCACTTCGTCAGCTCGCCGTGGGTCCGCAGGATTCTCAGCGCGATCGAGTGGAAGGTGCCGAGCCACGCGCCGTGGAGGCTCCCGCCGAGTAGCCCGGCCACCCGCTCCTTCATTTCTCCGGCGGCCTTGTTGGTAAAGGTAAGGGAGATGATCGAGGAGGGCGGAACGTTTCTGCGCTCGACGAGATAGGCTATGCGGTGGGCAAGCACCCGCGTCTTTCCGCTTCCCGCCCCGGCGAGTATGAGGAGCGGTCCGTCCCCGAAGGTGACGGCCTCTCTCTGCGGCGGGTTCAGCGCCGCTAGGATGGGGTCGTTTTCAGTCTCGTTCATGGGATCAGGGAGGGGTGAGTTTAAGGCTGGGGCCGGAGGAGAGTATCTCCACCCGGTAATCGCCGAGAAAATCCATGCCCAGAAGCCCGTCCGCGCCGGGCACGGCGTCGTGGGCGATCACCCTCATGTTCTTCTTCTCTTTTCCGTCCACCGAGATCTTTTCCACCATCGCCCAGCCTACGGTGACGATGCCTCCGGCGGTTTTCATCTCGACCGCCGGGTCGTTACGGATAACGATGCCGAGACCCGTCAGTATCGAGGGAGAGATGACGGTTGAGGAGGCGCCGGTGTCCACGACGAGGTTCGCCTTCGCCTGCCCGTTAACCATCGCGCCCACCAGGTAACCCGCCCCGGTCTTTTGCAGAGGGATGACCGAATCGCGGTCGCTGCCGACTTCCCGGTAAATCTTAACGGTCTCAAGCTCCCTGCCGGGGACGTTGAAGAGGTTGTCGGTGAAATGAACGTTGCCCTTCTCGTCGACCCACTTGTAGGTCTCCGCGCAAAAAGCTTCCGTGCAGAACAGGAAAACGAACAGGGCCAATATCCCTGATATCCTCAAGGCGCATCCTCCGCTGGTTTTCAGCAAAACTTGCAATATCTGGTAATATATTCTAACAGTCAGGATTAATGCTCGACAAATTTCATTGAGGCTTATTGATGCCAGGGAGCAACGGATGACAAAGTACGTCTGCACCATCTGCGGTTACATCTACGACCCGGCAAAGGGCGACCCGGACGCGAACGTCCCCCCCGGAACCCCCTTTGACAAGCTGCCCGACAACTGGGTCTGCCCGGACTGCGGCGCGACCAAAGACATGTTTGAAGCGATGTAGCCGATGGGAACGATAGATATTGCGCCCGGCGTCCAGTGGGTCGGAATTCTGGACCCTCAGCTCCGCGTCTTTGACGTGGTGATGAAGGCTGAGAACGGCACGACCTATAACTCCTACCTCGTCCGGGGAGCGCAAAAGACCGCCCTCATCGAGACGAACAAAGGGAAATTTTCGGCGCAGTACATCGAAAACCTTAAAAAAGCGATAGACCCGGCCAAGATCGACTACCTTGTCCTGAACCACCTCGAACCAGACCACTCCGGGGCGCTCTCCGACCTCCTGAAGGAGGCGGTAAACGCCACCCTCGTCTTCACCCGCCCCGGCAAGTCCTTCGCGGAAAACATCGTAAACAGGGTTCTGGATAACTCAATGGTGGTCGCCGAGGGCGACAAGATCGACCTCGGCGGAAAGACCCTCGAATTTCTTATCGAGCCCTACCTCCACTGGCCGGACACGATGTTCACCTGGCTTCCTGAGGAGAAGATACTCTTCCCCTGCGATTTTCTGGGCGCCCACTACTGCGACGACAGGCTCTTCGACGATCTGGTGAGCAACTACGATTACGCCTTCCGCTACTATTTTCAGGCGATAATGCGCCCCTTCAAGGAGCACGTCCTCCGCGCCGTCGCCCGGGTCGAAAAGCTCTCGCCCCTCCTCGTATGCCCCAGCCACGGCCCCATGCTTCGGAGCAGCATAAAAAAACGGCTGGAGGAATACCGCGCCTGGGCGCTGGAGCCGAAAAAGGGCGACAAAAAACTCCTTCTGGTGCTTTACGCCAGCGCCTACGGCAACACCGCGAAGATGGCCGAGGCGATAGCCGCCGGCGCGGCGGCGGCGGGGGTGGAGGCCTCCCTCTTCGACCTCACCGCAACCGATATCGACCCGCTCCTCGACGAAGTTGAGAAGGCCGGCGGCATCGCCATAGGCTCCTGCACCATAAACAGCGACGCCCTTCCCCACGCCTGGGGGTTTCTCGCCTCCCTGATAACCGTAAAGACCAAAGGGATGACCGGGGGGGCCTTCGGCTCCTACGGCTGGAGCGGCGAAGGGCCCGTCATGCTGAGCGAGAGAATAAAGGGGCTTCGCTTCAAGGTTCCCTCCGAGCCCCTGCGCGCGAGGCTGGTCCCCACCGGGGAAGACCTCAAGGGGTGCGAGGCTTTCGGGGCAAAACTTGCCGAGTCGATGAAATCCTGATATATCTCCTGCCCGGAAATTAACCGAAGTCCTGCGCCGCCCGGATCGACCCGGGCGGCTTGGCTGTTGACAAAGTCATTTGTGGCGAAAAGAGAAGTTTTCCGCACAGAAAAACAGAACAAAAGGGGACATCAGGTCAACAGACTTAAGATTGCGACAAACACAGTATTTTCTTCGAGAACAAGGAAGGCGAGAAAAACGACCGGAGGAATACTCGTTGTATTTTGAGGATCGTTTTTTGAGCCTGACGAAGTAAATCGGAGAAAAGACGAAGTTTGTCAGCAATATGGCCGCCCGGATCGACCCGGTCGGCCTGGTTTCAAGGTGGAAGATGGACGAGGAACTCCTCAAAATAAAAGCCCCGGCGAAGGTGAACTTCTACCTCGAAGTCACGGGAAAGCGGCCCGACGGCTACCACGGGCTCAAAATGCTCATGGCTCCGGTGTCTATCTATGACGAGCTGACGCTTGAGAAGCTGGAGGAGGACGGCAGGATAGAGGTCTTCGCCGAGGGGTCGCCCTTCGTAGCCTCTGGGGAAGCCAACATCTGCCACCGCGCCGCCGGATTTTATTTTCAGGAAACCGGGGCGTCCGGGGGGGTCAGAATTCGCGTCAAAAAGAAGATACCGGTGGGTGCGGGGATGGGCGGAGGGTCCAGCGACGCGGCCAGCGTAATCATGGGCCTCGAAAAGCTTTACGTAAAAACCCTTTCGCCGGAAGGGGTTATCCGTTCGGCCTTCGGCGTGGGGGCGGACGTTCCCTTTTTCTTCGCGAGGGGGTGGGCGTGGGTCGAAGGGGTCGGCGAGATAGTGCGCCCCGTCAAAGCAGTGGAGACGCTGTGGCTGACCGTCATCCATCCCGGCGTTTTTCTGTCTACCGCGTCTGTGTTTTCCCGGCACACTAAGGTATTGACATCAGACCCTTTGCTCCCTAACATAGCGCAGCTTGACTTTCGTGGCGTCGCCGGAGTTCTTCGTAACGATCTGGAGCGCCCGGCAATGGAGCTTTCGCCCGAGATTGGCGAAGCTCTCGACGCACTCCGGAAAGCGGGTGGCGAGGCGGCGGCGATGACCGGCTCGGGAAGCGCCGTTTTTGCCCTCTTCCCCAGCCGCGGCGAGGCCGAACGCGCGAGAAAAACCGTCTCTAAAAGCGCTCCGGCGAAGTGGGCAATTCTGACCGCGTGCACGCTCGGCGAGGTTTCGCTTTTCTAGTTCCGATGCACTGGGGCGTCGGCAAGCGGTAAGCCACCGGGTTTTGATTCCGGTAATCGCAGGTTCGAATCCTGCCGCCCCAGCCATTTTCATCATGGGATACGATATAAATTGAAAGAATCGGACAGGCAGATGGACAATATCAGGATAATAAGCGGCACAGCCAACATTCCGCTCGCGCAGGCGATAAGCCGCGAGCTTGGCTGCCCTCTCGCCCCAGCGACCATAAAGACCTTCAGCGACGGGGAGATAAGCGTTGAAATTCAGGAGAGCGTGAGGGGCTACGATGTCTTCGTCATACAGTCGACCTCCACTCCCGTGAACCACAACCTCATGGAGCTCCTGATAATAATGGACGCCCTCAAGAGGGCCAGCGCCACCTCGATCTCCGCCGTCATACCCTACTACGGCTATGCGAGGCAGGACCGCAAGGTTTTACCCCGCGTCCCGATTACCGCCAAGCTTGTCGCCGACCTGATAACGCAGGCGGGCGCCGACAGGGTGATGACGGTTGACCTCCACGCCGGCCAGATTCAGGGGTTTTTCAACATTCCGGTCGATAATCTCTTCGCCACGCCGGTTCTCATCGAGGAGCTCAAGCGCCGCTTCAAGGGAGACGAGCTGGTTATGGTCAGCCCCGACGCGGGCGGCGTCGAGAGAGCCAGGGCCTTCGCCCGTAGGCTTGACGCCGGGCTGGCGATTATCGACAAGAGGCGCGAGCGGGCCAACGTCTGCGAGGTGATGAACATCATCGGCGACGTCTCCGGCAAGGACACCGTCCTCCTCGACGACATGGTCGATACCGCCGGAACCCTGACCAACGCCGCCAAGGCCTTAAAAGAGAACGGCGCTCGCTCGGTCTACGCCGTCGCCACGCACGCAGTGCTCTCCGGCCCCGCCGTTTCGAGGATAATGGATTCGCCGATAGAGGAGCTTATCACCTCCGACACGATAGCCCTCAGCGGCGCGACCATGGAGTGTCCGAAAGTAAAGGTTCTGTCCGTAGCGCCGCTGCTGGCCCATGCGATTCGCAGGATCCAGGACCGCGGCTCGGTAAGCTCGCTTTTCGTTTAATCAAGTGTCGATTTAACGCGTTTTACCTAACGTTTAAGAGGAAAGAACAATGCATAGCGAAGTTGAACTCTCAGTCGCCGTGAAGCCCGGTTCCGGCAAAGGCGCTGCGCGCAAGGTGCGCGCCGTGGGAAACATTCCCGGCATCCTTTACGGCTGCGACGTCTCCCCCACCATGCTTAACTGCTCCGAGCGCGAGCTTATAAAGGCCCTCTCCACCTCCGCGGGCAGAAACGTCTTCATCCGCTTCAAGTGCGATGACGAAAAGATCAACGGCAAGAGGGCGCTCATCAAGGAGTTGCAGGTTCACCCCCTGCGCCGCCGCTTCCTCCACGCCGATTTTTACATGCTCGATCCCAACCGCCCGATCCACGCCTCCGTTCCTGTGCGCATCGTGGGCACGGCCGTCGGCGTCAAGCTCGGCGGAATTCTCCAGATCGCCCGCCGCAACCTCGAAGTCTCCTGCCTGCCGGACAACCTCCCGGAAGCGATAGTGCTGGACGTTACGGAGCTTCGCCTCGGACACTCCCTCCACCTGAGCGACATCACGCCGCCCGAGGGAGTCACCCTGCTCGAAAACGTGAAGGTCGCGATCTGCGCGGTCATCTCCCCCTCCTCCGAGGAAGAGGGAGCGGCCAAGGAAACCGCCGAAGGAACCGCAGAGGCTTAATCATAGCCCCTCTTTCACCCTTCGACTTTCTCGTGGCGGGGCTTGGAAACCCCGGGGAGAAGTACTCCCGCACCCGCCACAACGCAGGCTTTATGGTAGTGGATCTACTCGGGCTTCGGCTCGGGGCGGACAAGTGGAATACAATCGGGCCCGGTCTGGCGGCAAAAGCCGGGCTGGGCCCGAAATCCATCCTCCTTTTAAAACCCCTCACTTACATGAACAGAAGCGGAATCGCCGTCGCACCCCTTAGGGAGCGGGCGTCTTCGCTCATCGTCGTCCACGACGACCTCGACCTCCCTTTCGGGACCCTTCGCATAAGGGTTTCCGGCGGCCACGGGGGCCACAACGGCATCCGTTCGATAATAGAGGAGCTTGGGACGGCGGAATTTTGCCGCGTGAAGATAGGCGTAGGCAGGCCGCCCGAGGGAGTTTCGCCCCCCGATCACGTCCTCGCAGAGTTTTCCCCCGGCGAAGCAGCCGCTCTGCCCCCGTTTCTGGAGCGCGCCGCAAGCGCAGTGATAAGCATCATCGAAGAGGGGACTGAAAAAGGCCCCGCGAAAGCGCGGAGCCTTTGTATCAGATATTTGGCTTGAGGCTGTCCTAAAACGTCGCGAGAAGACCCGGTTTCAAGGAGACGCGCAGCGAGAAGCGAGACATAACCGGGTGTTAGGCGAGCTTTCGAGCGAGCACGCGACGCAGAAAACGGGGCTCGCAGCAGTTTTTGGGCAGCCTCATTTAAAACAGCCCAGCTGACATCCTGCTATCTTGATTTTCAGCTCGTCCGCCGCCTTGCCCACCTCGGCGGGAGAAACCCCCAGCTCGTTAGCCAGCCTTAAGGCTTCCTTGCAGGATATTTTGCCTTCCCGCGCCCTCTTTTCGACTTCCGCCCTTATGCCCTCGGCCATGATTTCCCCTAACGGGTGGAAAGTACCTTGTAGTCGTTCTCCAGCTGGTCGTCCTGCCTTGACCAGCCCCGGTAAACCTTTGAAATTACGCGGTCTTTGTCCAGCAGAAAGCTGGTGGGGGCGAAGGAGACGCCGTAACCGTCGGCCACTTCCAGATTGCCATCCCAGAAAAAGCGGAAGGGAAGTCCCATCTCCTTCTTGAAGCCGTTAAAGTTTTTCTCAACCGCGTCAATGAAGACGCCGAGGATGTTCAGGTCGCTATTTCTTGCCTTCAGTTCCTTTAGAAACTCCATCTCTCTCTGGCAGGATCTACAAGTGCGCTGTATGAAGACCAGAAGAAGGGGCTTTCCCTTGTCGGTCTCGTAAAGGGAGGATTTTTGTCCGTCGAGGTCGGTGTACTCGAAGTCTGGCGCGGCGACTCCAACGGGCAGGATGTTTCCGCCGCCCATTCCGGCAAAAGACATCTTCGGAACAAACAGGAGGATAAACGCCAACGCCAGCAGCGAAAAAGATACCCTTCTCATGTGCATCGACCTCTTCCCGATGGGCTGTAAGGCAACGCCGCCCGGCCTGAAAGGAAGCACAGCGGCTTTCAATTGCAACGTTACAGAAGTACCACAAACGGCGTTACCCATCAAGGAAGATGGAGTTTCCCATAACGAAAGAGCGCACCTTGCGGGTGCGCTCTTTGCTGAACTTATGGTGCCCAAGGCCGGATTCGAACCGGCACGGGAATACCCACTACCCCCTCAAGATAGCGTGTCTACCAATTCCACCACTTGGGCACAAAACCTATTTTTTCTCTTCGGGCGCCGGGGCCGGAGGGGCGGGCGTAACCGGCATGGAGGGCACGGCTTCCGCGGGGGCGCTCTGGGGCTGTTCGGTAAAAAAGCTCGAATCGATGCTGCTCGCGCTGGACTTGTAAAGAAGCCCGAGCCCTATCGAGGTGAGCATGAAGACGATAGCGGCCGTGGTCGTGAGCTTGCTCATGAAGGTCGCGCCGCCGCTGGAGCCGAAGATCGTCTGGCTCGAACCGCCGAAGGCCGCGCCCATGTCGGCGCCCTTGCCTCTTTGAAGGAGGACGATGCCGATGAGGGCGAAGCAGACAAGTACGTGAATTATCGTTACGAAAGTTGCCATCTCAAACCAAACCTTCCGAACATTTTCGAGAAAACGCTTTATACACGAAAACGAGCAATGGATGCAAATTTTTGTGAGTCGAGGCTCGCGCCTCCCACGAGCGCCCCGTCAACGTCGGTTTGTTCCAGCAATGACGCGGCGTTTTGCGGCGTTACCGAGCCCCCGTAGAGAATTCTCGTCCGCGACCCGGCGGCCTCCCCCCCCATTTTCCCTATGAGTCCTCTTATGAATCCGTGCATCTCCTGCGCCTGCTCAACCGAGGCGGTTCTCCCGGTGCCGATGGCCCAGACCGGCTCGTAGGCGATTACCATTCCGGCAAGCTCCTCCGGCGAAAAGCCGGCCAGAGACCCCGCGAGTTGGGCCGCCACCACGTCGAAGTGACGCCCCGCGTCCCTCTCGGCGAGGGTTTCGCCTACGCAGACCACCGGCAAAAGGCCCGCTTCGAGGGCGGCGCGCGCTCTTTGGGCGACCCTTGCGTCGCTCTCCCCAAAGAGCTGCCGCCTTTCGGAATGTCCGAGGATGGCGAAAGCGCACCCCGCCTCAAGGAGCATGGAGGAAGATATCTCCCCGGTAAAGGCTCCGTGGGGAGCCCAGTGGCAATTTTGCGCCCCAAGAAGCACCTTCGTGTCCGCCAGAAGGCTTCCCGCGAGGTGAAGGAGGGTGTAGGGCGGCGCGACGCCCACCTCGACGCCGGACAGATCCTCAAGAAGCGGTTTTAACTCCTCGATGAAACTTATGGTTTCTTCGGAAGTCTTGTTCATCTTCCAGTTGCCGAGTATCAGCGGAGTTCTCATCTATCACCTCCCAGGGCGGCAATTCCCGGAAGGACTTTTCCCTCAAGAAGTTCCAGGGAAGCGCCGCCGCCGGTGGAAACGTGGGATATCTTCTTTGCGTTGCCGGATTTTTTGACGGCCGAAACGCTGTCGCCTCCTCCGACCACCGTGTACCCCCCGCAGTTCGCTACAGCCTCGGCGACCGCGAAGGTCCCCCGAGCGAAAGCCGGATTTTCAAAGACCCCCATCGGTCCGTTCCAGACTACGGTCTTCGCGCCCTCCAGCGCCTTTTTGTACCTCTCGACGGTGACGGGCCCGATGTCGAAAGCCTTCATCCCCGCCGGGACGGAGGCGTCCGGCGTCACGGAGGGGGTGCCCCCTTCCGCAAGCTCGCTCGCGACAAGGTGATCGGAGGGGAGGAGAAACTCAACGCCGAGCCCCTTCGCAGCCTTGAGGAGGGAAGCGGCCAGTTCGATCCTGTCGCCCTCGACGAGGGAACCGCCGACGGCTATCCCCTGCGCCGCGAGGAAGGTGTAGGCCATCGCGCCCCCGATCAGCATCCTGTCTACCTTCGGCAAAAGGTTTTCGATGACGGAGATCTTGTCGGAGACCTTCGCGCCGCCGAGAATCGCCACGAAGGGCCGTTCGGGGTTTCGGAGCACCCTTTCAAAGGCCTTTATCTCCTTTTGCATCAGGTATCCGGCTCCCCGCGCCTCCCTCGGGAAGTACCCGGCCATCCCGGCGGTCGAGGAGTGTGCGCGGTGGCAGGAGCCGAAGGCGTCGTTGACGTAGGCCTCGGCGAGGGCGGACAGCTCCTTCGAGAGGGCCGGGTCGTTTTTGGTTTCGCCAGCCGCAAAACGGACGTTTTCGAGGAGGAGTATCTCTCCGGGCTTAAGCTCCCGCGCCAGCCGGGTCGTAGTCTCGCCGATCACCTCCGGCGACATGAGCACCTTCACGCCCATAATCTCCTGAAGTTTTTTTGCGACCGGAAGCAGGCTGAAGGCCGGGTCAGGGCCTCCCTTGGGCCGCCCTAGATGGCTCGCCGCAATAATCGACCCCCCTTCCGAGAGAATCTTCTCGAAGGTAGGCACGGCGGCGCGTATGCGGGTATCGTCGGAGATGACTCCCTCCTTCATGGGCACGTTGAAGTCTACCCGGACGAAGACGCGCTTTCCCTTGAGGGCGATATCGTCGATGGAATTTATTGCCATGACAGCCTCCCTTAAGTTTTCAAATGAAAATCAGGCCGGTAAGCTCCGAAAGCCGGTTGGCGTACCCGGTCTCGTTGTCGTACCACGCCGACACCTTGATAAGATTGCCATCGACGACGCGGGTTTGAAGGGCGTCCACGACCGCCGAGAAGGGGCATCCGCGATAATCCATCGATACCAGAGGGTCTTCGCTGTAACCCAGAATGCCGGAAAGTCTTGTATGGGCCGCCGCATGGAGGGCCTCGTTAACCTCTTTGGCCGAAACCTCACGCTTCATCAGGAGGGTGATGTCGGCCAGAGAGATGTCGGCGGTGGGCACTCGCACCGAAACCCCGTCGAGCTTGCCCGCAAGCTCCGGCAGCACCTTTTCCACGGCACGGGCGGCCCCCGTTGTGGTGGGGATTATGGAAAGAGCCGCGGCGCGCGCCCTTCTGAGGTCCTGATGGGCGCTGTCGAGGAGTTTCTGATCGTTGGTGTAGGAGTGAACCGTCGTGACGAGCCCTTTTTCCACCCCAAAGGTCTCGTTGAGTACTTTTACGACGGGGGCGAGGCAGTTGGTGGTGCAGGAGGCGGCGCTGATGATCGCGTGCTTGCCGGGGTCGTAAAGCTCCTGATTCACCCCGAGGACGACGGTTACGTCGGCGTCGTCGCAATAGGCGGTTATCAGGACTTTCTTCGCTCCGGCGAGAAGGTGGCCGCGCGCATCCTTGCGGTGCGCGAAGACCCCGGTCGATTCAATGACGAGGTCCACGGAGTGCTTTGCCCACGGCAATCCTTCGGGATGGGGCTGGCGGATCATCGGGACTTTATGCTGGTTGACCTTCATCCAGCCTGGGCCGTATTCAACCTTGCCGCTCCAGGGGCCGTGGACCGAGTCGAAGCGGAAAAGGTGGGCCAGAATCCGCTCCTCATGGAGGTCGTTTATGGCTACGACTTCCACCTCGGGATTTTCGAGCAAGAGGCGAAATAACGTGCGGCCGATCCTTCCGAAGCCGTTAATTGCAACGCGGATGCTCATTCACTACTCCCTGTGGAATTCAAAAAACCGCGCCCCGGAGTTCATGCCGGGGCGCAGCCTAAATCATAGTCAGTCAAGCGCCGGTCGCAAGTACCTGTCCTTGCCCGAGCCGTGAAAGATTTTCTTCTCTCCGGCAAACTATTTCGGTGGAGGGCAAGGAGTCCGCTAGAGGCTTCCGGGGGCAGGCATAGCCGAAATAGGAAGCCGGGGCTCGCAGCGGTTTTCAGATGAAGTACATGAACCTCGCGTCCAGCTTCCTCTCAATCCCCAACTGCTCGGCCCTGTCGCAAAGGGTCTGAATGGTGGTCTCCTTGAAGATGTCGGCGATCTTGTCGCCTATGTCCTTCCAGAGCTCGCTGGCCACGCACTCGCCCTTCATCTCGCAGACAGCCCCGCAGGAAACTCCCTCCTCGTCCGTCCCGACGCAGAAGACGAGTTCTATTGGGCCTTCCGTAGCGGTTATTATCTCGTAGAGGGTGATCTCGGAGGGAGCTTTCTTGAGGTAGTAGCCGCCCTTGGGGCCCCTCTTGCTGCCGAGAATGCCGACCTTCTTTAGCTTCTGGAATATCTGCTCCAGATAGCGGGGGCTTATCCGCTGCCTTTCGGAGATATCCTTTATCTGCGCCGGAAGCCCTCCCGCATTGTAGGCAATGTCGAACATCGCTCGTACGCCGTAGCGGCTTTTCGTAGTGAGCTTCATTTTCTCTCCGTGGCTGTGGAAGACCGTAAGACTCCTCGAAAAATATCATTCAACGTCAAACGTGTCAACAAACCCCGAATTTAATTCCTCACGCCTGTGCTGTAGCCCGAAGCCGTATTCCCAGTTCCCGCAGTTGTTTATCGTCGACCGCCGAGGGGGCGTCGGTCATGAGGCAGGTGCCTTTCTGCGTCTTCGGGAAGGCGATGACGTCGCGAATCGAATCCGCCTTGCAAAGGAACATGCAGAGCCGGTCGAGGCCGAAGGCGATGCCGCCGTGGGGCGGCGCGCCGTAGGAGAGCCCTTCCAGCAGAAAGCCGAATTTTTCCATCGCCTCTTCCTCGCCGATGCCCAGAACCTTGAAGAGGGCGTTCTGGATGTCGCGGTCGTGGATGCGGATGGAGCCGCCGCCGACCTCGGTGCCGTTGAGGACCAGATCGTAGGCCTTGGCGCGCACCTTGAGGGGCTCGCTCTCCATGAGGTGCGCCTCGTCGAGCCGGGGGCTGGTGAAGGGGTGGTGGAGGGCGTAGTAGCGCTTGTCCTCCTCGTTCCATTCGACGAGGGGGAAATCCGTAATCCAGCAAAAGCCGAGAACCGAGTCGTCTATGAGGCCGAGCCTGCGGCCGAGATGGACGCGAAGGCGGGCGAGGGAAAGGTTGGCGACCTCCCTCTTGTCGGCGACGAAAAACATTATGTCGCCGGGGACCGGCGAGAAGGCCTTTACGATGCCCTCGCGCGCCTTGTCGCCGAGGAACTTGGCTATAGGCGACTGCCACTGCCCGTCGGGCTGTATGCGTATCCAGGCGAGCCCCTTCGCGCCGAAGGGAGCCACGAAACCGGCGAGATCGTCGATCTCTTTTCGGGTGAGGGCCTCTCCGGCCCCCTTCGCGTTAAGCCCCTTCACGGCTCCGCCGGAAGCGGCCACCTGCGCGAAGACCTTGAAATCGCTGTCGGCGACCACTTCGGTAATCTCGGCCAGCTCCAGCCCGAAGCGGATGTCGGGCGCGTCGCAGCCGTAGCGCGAAAGGGCGTCCGCGTAGCCGAGGCGGGGAAACTTGCCCTCAACGGCTATGTCTACCGCCTCTTTCCAGATTACCTTTACCATCTTCTCCATGAGCTCCATCACGTCGTCCTGATCGACAAAGCTCATCTCAAGGTCGATCTGGGTGAACTCCGGCTGCCTGTCGGCGCGAAGGTCTTCGTCGCGGAAGCATTTGACTATCTGGTAATAGCGGTCTACCCCGGCGACCATCAAAAGCTGCTTGAAGAGCTGGGGGGACTGGGGAAGGGCGTAGAAATTGGTCTGCGAAAGGCGGCTCGGCACCAGAAAGTCGCGCGCCCCCTCGGGAGTGGACTTGGTAAGCACCGGGGTCTCCACGTCCCAGAACCCTTCGGCCTCCAGGAAGCGGCGGGCGGCGCTGGTGACCTTGTGGCGCATGCGAAGGTTGTTCTGAAGCTCGGGTCTGCGAAGGTCGAGATAGCGGTACTTGAGGCGAAGGTCCTCGCCCACGTCGGTTTTTTCGTCGGCGATCTGGAAGGGAGGGGTCTTTGCCCTGTTGAGAATCGCCAGCCTCTTCGCCCGGACCTCGATATCCCCGGTGGGAAGATCCTTGTTGGCGGTTTCAGCGGGCCGCTCGACGACGACGCCCTCGATGGCCACGACGTATTCGCTTCTAACCTGATGGGCGAGATCGTGGGATTCGCCGGAAAGGTCGGGGTAAAGCACCACCTGCGTGATTCCCTCGCGGTCGCGAAGGTCCAGGAATACAAGCCCTCCATGGTCGCGCCTTCTGTGCACCCATCCCATCAGGGTGACCGTTTTGCCGGCGTCGGACTTGCGAAGCGCGCCCAGGTGGTGTGTTCTCTTCCAGCCTTCCATAAAAAATTCCTTTCAGCGTAATAAACTAAAAGAGGGGCCGCCGGTGGGGGGCCCCCCTGCCTTTTTAAAGAGGGATATTACTTTTTCCGAACAAGCTTCGGATCTGTATTGGAGCCATGGGGGGAATGGCAGTAGAGGCAACCCGTCGTGCGCGCCGAGTGCTCGGTGCCGGTGTCCTTTTCATGGCAGTAAAAGCACAGGCCGTCTTTGGAAGCAACGAGCTCGAAGACGCCTCCCTCCGAAGCGGAACACGCGGCGCCCTTGGGAACATGGCAGGATACACACCCCTTTCCTCCGGCTTCTTCCGTGGCGATGGGGCCGTGAAGGTACTTGTAGTTCACCTTGTCACTGTGGCATCCACTCTCGATGCAGGTCCCGGAAAATGCCGTTCCCGCGAATGAGAAAACGATTGCGGTGCAAATCAGCAGGGCACCCTTTACATTCTTCATGTTTTGCTTCTCTCCTGAAAATCAACCATCAAAGTGTTGTGTATTAATTGAATCGCCTGCTCCGGCGCAAGCGTTTCCTGCGTTCCCGTCGAAAGGTCCTTCAGGGCGACAGTTCCCGAAGCCGTTTCGCTTTCGCCGAAGATAGCCACGAACCTTGCCCCGCTCCCGTCCGCCGAACGCATCTGGGCCTTGAAACTTCTCGCCTCGTAATCCATCCCGGCCGCTATCCCGCTGTTGACGAGAGAGCGCCTGAACGAAAAGGCCGCCCCAGCGCCTTCCGGGCCGCGATGAACGCAGTAAACCGAAGGTTTGTCCGCGCACCGGCTATCCTGACCAAGCATCAGAACGATCCGCTCGACCCCCAGGGCGAAGCCGAGGGCCGGCACGGCGGGCCCGCCAAGGGTCTCGACGAGTCCGTCGTAGCGGCCTCCGGCGGCAACGGCGTTTTGAGCCCCAAGCTCGCCGGTGACCAGCTCGAAGGTGGTGCGGTTGTAGTAATCGAGCC
Source organism: bacterium (assembly GCA_004322275.1). Taxonomy (NCBI): domain Bacteria; species bacterium. Next base: position 91,773 of record SCTA01000017.1, on the reverse strand, counting down.
CGCGCACCATCCGGCCGTTGACCCTGTAGGGTATCTTTTCTTTGTCCAATATGCCACAGACCGAAGAAAAGTGGTCAGAACATTCTTTGCAGAGCCACCCGGAAATTTCAGGGGCGTTAAGCGTTGCCTCGCGGCACCCCTCGCTCTTGCAGTCTATTACCCGCAGCGGGTTCTTCTCCGCGCGCTTTACGCAGTTTTCGCAGAGACACCCCGCCTTTTTGGCGAGATATTTTTTCAGCTCCGCGACGTAGGCGCTCCTGTCGTCCGGGCAGCCGAGGGAGTTCAGTTCCAGAGAGACCCTCCCGGAGATGCCGATTGCCGCGGCGAAATCCCAGAGCATCGAAAGGACCTCCCCGTCCGCTCCGGGCTCGGCCCAGCCGAAGCACTCCGCCCCGATCTGGTGAAACTGGCGGAACCTCCCCTTCTGGGGGCGCTCCCTGCGGAACATCGGCCCCGAGTAAAACCATCTGGCCTTCGGCGCGGATCTGGCGAAACCGTTTTCCACGTACGCCCTCACCACGGAGGCGGTGCCCTCAGGCCGGAGGGTGACGGTGTTGCCGCCGGTATCGGTGAAGGTGTACATCTCCTTCTCGACGATGTCGGTGGTCTCCCCGATGGTGCGCGAAAAGAGGCTGGTCTCCTCCAGCAGGGGGAGGCGTATCTCGCAAAAGCCGTAGAGGCCAAAAACCCTCTTCGCCTCTTCCTCCACGCGCCGCCAGAGTTCCGTTTCTCCGGGAAGCACGTCCCGAAAGCCCTTGAGTCTCTTGATGTTCATCTATTTCATATGCCCGGCGGCTGAATATACCGCGTCCTTGGTGGTTTCCTTGCCCCGGTACATCGCCTGATCGGCCAGGTGCAAAAGCTCTTCCGCCGTCTTGGCGTCGTCGGGGTAAGTCGCGACGCCGATGCTCACCGTGAGATTAACCCTTCGCCCGTCGCGGCGCAGAAAAACGTGCTCCTTTATCGCGCACCTTATCCTTTCGGCTATCTCCCTGGCCGACTGATGGGAAGCGGTGGGAAGCACTACCGTGAATTCGTCTCCGCCGTAGCGGATGACGGTGTCGTTGGCCCGGACGAACCGCTCCAGAATCCAGCCGACCTCGACGAGGGCCTTGCCTCCGGCCTGATGGCCGAACCGGGTGTTGACCTCCCGGAAGTTGTCCATGTCCAGAAAGAGAAAGCTCATCGGCTTGCGGCTCTTTTTCGCCTCCAAAAGCCTCCTTTCCATAATCATCGGGAGGTAGCGGGCATTGTAGAGATTTGTCAGGGAATCGACGTAGGCGAGGCCGAGGGCTTCCTGAAAACGTATCGCGGCGCGGTAACAGGCAAAGATTCTGGCGACCATGAAATTCGCGTCGTGATGGAGCAGGTCTTCTCCCTCCGCGCAGGAAGAGATGTCCAGCACGATGTAAAAACCGTAAAGCTCCCCGCCGTTTTGGAGCGGGATGATAAGCGCCGTGTTAAAGTCCGGCGGGATAGCCTCTCCGAAATAGGCCGGAAACCGGTCCTTCCCGATGAACTTCGGCGAATCGACCTTCAAAAGCTCCGGCCTTTCGCAGAACTCCTGCCAGAGGAGGGCGTCCTCCTCCTCGGGGAAAGGGCCGATCTTCGCGATAAGCTCAAAGGACTGGGTGAGCGAGGTTTTCAGAATGCAGACCCCGGCCTTCGCGCAGAGCGCTTCCGCAAGGGCTTCAAGCCCCTTTTCGCCGACGGTCTTCGGGTGCTCCAGAGTGAAGAGCGCGTCGGTCAGCTCGTAGAGGAAGAGCTTTCTTTTGTCGGGAAGTCCGGGTTTCTTTTTCATCCACCACCGCTTTTAAGTTAAGTATCAGAGAGTAACATACGCAGCCGGGTTTGTGTCAACGCGCGCCTTCAACAATTCTGGGCGGGGAAGGGCCGAAAACCCCGTGCAGCGCCCCCTCCTTTCCGGTAATCAGATACGCCCTGCCGAGTTTGTCCACGGTTTCGCAAAACTTCTTCGAGGGCAAAGACTCCCCCTTTCCAGCCGCTACAAGGTAAAAATCCACCTCCACGTTCGAGAAAAACCTTTCATTGACGGCGTTCGCCGAGCCGTGGTGGGGAGCGGCCGCGAAAGCGAAGTGACCCGAGAGACCCTGCTCAAGAAGGGAATTTTGCCCCTCCTTTTCAACGTCTCCCGGTATGAGGACCGCCGCGCCCCCAAAGCGCGCCACGAGGGCGATCGACCTGTCGTTTTCCTCGGGCCCCTTGGCCGGATAAACGGCAAGCGACACTCCCGCGTCCTCCCGGTCGTACCCCCCCGGGCCAATCCAGACGACTTCGGTATTCGCCTCCTTCGCCGCCGCAAGGGCGGGCTGGTAGCGGAAATCCCCGTAAAAGGAAGCCGGAAGCCAGAGGTATTTTGGCTTTCCCTCCCTGATTACAGCCGTGAGGCCCAGAACGTGATCCGGGTGGGGATGGGTCGACATGACGATTTCGGGTCTTTCGCAGCCCAGCGTCCGGAGGGCGGGAAGGACTATGTTTTCGCCCACGTCAAAGGTAGAGGCGGGGAAACCCCCTCCGTCCGCGACAATCCACAGGGGCGGCCTAAACCCCTTGCGCGGCAGTCTGAGGATCACCGACTCCCCATGGCCCGCTTCGATCATCCAGATATGCCCGCTTTGGTCGAAGCGTTCTTCCAGGGCCTTGGCGAGCGGCGGCCCGGCCAGCAGGAGCGCGCCGAGACCGGCAACCGCCAGCCTCTTTCGAGCGCTGCTCCTCTCCTTCCTGAAGAGGACGAAGGAAAAAAGGAGGAGCCACGCCCCCGCGACCGGCAAAAAGGTTGTGAAAGGCCCGGTTATCTCCGACGCTAACGGCGCGAGCCTCCCCTGAATCCACAAAAGGAGGGAGATCGAAGCCCCCGCGCCCTCCCAAGCCAGTCTTGCGCCCCCCTCCCACAGCGGAAAAACGAAGGCCCCGAGAATTCCAAGCGGCAAAGCGAGCGCACCCGCAATCGGCACTCCGGCGGGGTTCGCAAGAAGTCCCATCCAGCTCGCCCCCCCGAAGTAATAAGCGCTTAGGGGCATGGTGGCAAGAGTCGCGGAAGCGCTCAGGATGAAAATATCCCTGCCTTTGCCGTAGACGAAATCCCAAAGCTTCCTTGCCCGGCTCTTCGGCAGGAGCTTTTCAACCCCGTCCTCTTCTTTCTCCCTCCCAAGAACTTCGCGTAGCGCCGGGGCGAGCCAGAAGAGACCGGCGAGGGCGGCGACAGAGAGATGAAGGCCGGGGTCGAAGAGGATGGAGGGGTCGCAAAGTCCCAGAAAAAGCACCGCCGATGCGATGGAGACGAAGGGGGAGACCCTGCGGCAGATAAGGTTCCCCGCAAGGACGATAAGCACCATGACGAGGGAGCGAAGGGTGGCTACCTGTGAGCCGGTGAGGAGGGTATAGGCTATGAGGAGTGGGAAGACCAGAAGTTTCGCCGCGAGGGGAGCGGGAAAACGAAGGGCCAGAGCGAAAGTGCGCGACCACAGGAAAGTCGCCAGCGCCATCGCGCCCAGCGCCACAATGCCGAGGTGAAAACCGGAGACCGAAAGGAGATGAGTGGTCCCGCATTTTCTAAACTCGGCAAGGACTCCCGGCGAGACCCTCGACCAGTCGCCCAGGGTAAGGGCGCGAAGGACCGCCCCCTCCTCTCCGGGCAATGTTTCGCCGATTGCGTCGCCAAGAACCCTTCTCGCTCCGAGGGCCGCTCCCTCCTCCTTGGGCGAGGCGAAAAAGACCTCTCCCGGATACCCGGCGGAAGCTCTGGCGACGATACCGGCGCGCCGGAAATAAAAGGGCCGCCACTCGGAGCCGGGGTTTCTAAACCCCTCCGGAGGTTTCAGCGCAGACCTGAAAAAAACCGCCTCGCCGGGAGAGGGCGGTTTCGCCGGTTCACCCCGCAGGTTCAGCAGAATCCTGCCCGAAAGAGGAGACCATTCCCCGGACGGCTCCGGCCCGGCGAAGCCGCGAAGGTCTATTTCTACGCTGACTCCGCCGGTCACCGCGCGGGGGTCCTTCGCGACGGTCCCGTAGAATCTCTTTTCCTCGTAAAAGGGAAGAGTCGAGGGCGGGGGCCGGTTCAGCGAGAGGAAACCGGCGGCAAAGAGCAGGAGGAGGGAAAGAGAGGCGAGAATTTTATGACGCGAGGGGGCGGCCGCGCCCAAAACCGCGCAAAGGGCCAGAAACGCCATGAGCGAAGCATAAAACACGCTCTGGCTCCAGTAGACGCCGGAGGCCAGCGCCAGTATTCCCCCCGTCTGTAGCATCCTTTTAAGCCCCCCCAGGCTTGGAAAACTGCTGCGAGCCCCGGCTTCGTCGTCGCGTGCTCGCTCAGGGGCTCGCCGTAGCGCTGCTACCGCCTCGCCCCATCACTCCGCGTCTCCTTGAATCCGGGGCTTCTCGCGACGTTTTTCTGACCACCCTCTTAAAAAAAACTGTTAGCCGGATTTCCAGAGAAACTTCAACCTTTCAGCTGATCCCGAATCTTTTCAAGCGCCTCGATTGTCTCCGGCGAAAGTTTTTTTGGTATCTCCACGAAGACCTCGGCGTAGAGGTGGCCCCTGCCGGGGACGCCCTTGTCCTTTATGCGGAGTCTCTGGCCGTTCTGAATGCCCGGCGGCACCTTCATCCGCACCGCCTCCCCGAGAGTGGGCACAAGCGCAAAGCCGCCGAGGAGAGCGTCCGGAAGAGGTATCCGCACTCTGGTGACGATGTCGTCCCCTTCACGGTGGAAGCGCTCGTCCGGGCGAACCCGTATCGCCAGAAAGAGGTCGCCGGAGGGGCCGCCGCTAAGTCCCGGCTCGCCGTGGCCCGGCACCCTCACCTTCGAGCCGCTTTCGACTCCCGGAGGAATCCTGACCCGGAGACGCTCCTTTTTCGGCACCGTGCCCCTTCCCGCGCACTCCTTGCAGGTGGGGCCGGGCAAACGCCCCTTCCCTTTACACCTGTGGCAGGGCTGGCGGGTGACCATAGGCCCGATGCGCATCTCCACGCTTCCGCGGCCGCCGCAGTCGGGGCAGACCTGCCCGTTTCCGGTGGAGAGGTAGCCGCTGCCCCCGCAAACTCCGCAGGAGACGTTCCTCTGTATCGAAATCTCCTTTTCCGCGCCGAGGATAGACTCGCTAAAGGGTATTTCGAGGTCGTATTCGTGGTCCTCCCCCCTCGAACGCCTCGCGGTGGCCCCGCCCCCGCCGCCGAAAAGATCGCCGAAGATGTCGGAAAAATCGAACCCCTGCCCCTGCCCTCCCGTCCAGTGAAAACCTCCCCCTCCGGGTCCTCCCTGACCGGGCTCGAACCCCTCGGGGCCGAAGCGGTCGTATTTCTCCCTCTTTTCCTTGTCCGAGAGCACCTCGTAAGCCTCGGAAACCTCCTTGAATTTCTCTTCGCTGGCCTTGTTGCCGGGGTTTACGTCGGGGTGGTGCTTGCGGGCGAGTTTCCTGAAAGCTTTCTTTATCTCGTCTTCGGTCGCGCCCTTTTGGACGCCCAGAAGTTCATAATAGTCCTTGCGGCTCATACTCATCCTCTCGGGATTCAATTAGAATAAAGGGCTTATCCGTAAATAAAACCTTCGTTCTCGCATACGGCTTTTTGGCCCGCTTTTGCCGCTCATCAATCGCAAAACCTCGCCGTAGAACAACTACGCCTGCGGTTTTGCGGAGTCTAGCGACAAAACCGCTCTCAAAATCCGGCGCGATCTACGAAAGGCCTATTTACGGACAAGCCCTAGGTGAGAAGCTAAACTCCCTTTGCACCCTTGTCAACGTTTCCCCCGCCATTCGCGCACGGGGGTTGAACCGTTCGGCGCTGTGGGATACTCTGGACCCGTGATTTTCGCATGAAAATAAAAAGGGTGAAAGCGCTTATGAGAATTTTGAAATTACGCACTCTGGCACCTCTTCTTTTGTGCCTTTTTTATTTCGCCGCCTCCGCGCACGCGGCGGCCACGGTCTTTTCCAGCACCAAATCGGAAACGGGAAACCTTCGCGTCATGCTCGACCCGGCCCACGGCGGCGCCGACGAGGGGGCGCACGGGGTAAACTCTCTCAAGGAAAAGGACGTGAACCTCTCTTTGGCCCTCTTTCTGGCGGCGAAGCTGGACGAAGCCGGTTTCGAGCCCCGCCTCACCCGCGACTCGGACAAGGAGATGACTCCCGAGGAGAGGGCGGCGGCGGCAAACCGGGTACAGCCCGCCGTATTCATATCGATAGAAGTAAACGGCTCGGAGCTTCGCGAGGTAAGGGGCCTAGAGATATTCTTCTCCGCCCCTCCGGCGGAGGGCGCGGACCCGGGGTTCTGGAGAGCGGGACAGGCCAGGGCCTACGAAAAGAGCCTTCGGCTGGCGGATTCACTTGAAGGTTCCCTTCGGTCTCTCGGACTTGAGTACAGGGGAAAGACCCTGATACCCAGCCCGCTTCTGGGCGCGGTAACCTCTCCGGCGGTGCTGGTCACCCTCGGAAACATCTCCTGGTCGCAGGAGGCTGATTTTTTGACCGAAGACGCCGGTAAACAGGCTCTCGCAAGGGCCTTAGTCTCGGCGGTAAAGGATTTTTTCACTCAAAAACCGAAGGAAACGGAGAAAAAGAATGCGAATTGACGGCCGGAAGGCTGACGAGCTGCGCCCCGTGCGCATAGTTAAAAGCTTCCTCAAATACGCCGAGGGAAGCGCCCTCGTCGAAATGGGAAATACGAAGGTCATCTGCACAGCCTCCATCGAGGAGGGCGTTCCCTCCTTTCTGAAGAACACCGGCTCCGGCTGGATCACCGCCGAGTACGGGATGCTTCCCAGGGCGACCCTCACCCGTTCGGCAAGGGAGGCCGCAAAGGGAAAGCAGAGCGGAAGGACTCTGGAGATACAGAGGCTGATCGGAAGGAGCCTTCGGAGCGTAATCGACATGAATTGCCTCGGCGAGAGGACGATAAAGATCGACTGCGACGTGATACAGGCCGACGGCGGCACCCGCGTCGCCTCCGTCACCGGCTCCTACGTCGCCCTCGTCGAAGCGCTGCGGAAAATGAAGCAGAAAAACCTCATAAGCCGCCTGCCGATAAAGACTCCGGTCGCGGCGGTGAGCGCCGGAATAATCGGCGGCAGGCCGGTGCTCGACCTCTGCTACGAGGAGGATTCCAGCGCCTTCGTGGACCTCAACGTCGTCATGACGGGAGAGGGGGAGTTCGTCGAGCTGCAGGGCACCGGCGAAGACCGTCCCTTCTCGAAAAAAGACCTCGCCGACCTTCTCGAACTCGCCACTGCGGGGATAGCCAGGCTGATTGAAATCCAGAAAGAGACTCTGGGTGAATAAATGAAACTTCTCTTCGCCACCAACAATGCAGGTAAGCTGAAGGAAGTGAAAGGCATACTCGGCCCGCTGGGTTTCGAGGTCGTCGGCCTTCGGGAAGCGGGGCTCTGCGTCGAAGTCGTCGAGGACGGAGCCACCTTCACCGAAAACGCCCTCAAGAAGGCGCGCGAACTGAACAAATTGTCGCACCTGCCGGTGCTGGCCGACGACACGGGGCTTTCGGTGGACTCCCTCGGAGGGTTTCCCGGCGTCCGTTCGGCGCGCTACGCCGGGGAAAAAGCCACCGACGCCGACAACAACGAAAAGCTCCTCGAAGAGCTTAAGGGCGTACCGGCCGAAAAGCGAACCGCCGCCTTCATCTGCCACATGGTCTTCATCGGCGAAGGGGGAACGGAGCTTCATGCGGAGGGAGTTCTAAAAGGGAAGATACTGGAGGAGAAAAGAGGGAGCGGAGGCTTCGGCTACGACCCCCTCTTCGTGCCCGAAGGAGAAACAAAGACCCTCGCGGATATGGAGCTTTCAGAGAAAAACCTTATAAGCCACCGGAGAAAAGCGCTGGATCAGCTGGCCAAATCTCTCCGAACGCGAAGTAAGTTTAAAGCAAATCGATAATGTCGGATTTTCGTACCTCAATCCGACCTACGCGACTGAGGAAAGGTGCGTTTTATATTTCTGGATTCCCGCCCTCCGGGCGAGAATGACGGAGCTTTTACAAACGGCTTTGGATTTTGTCGCCGGGCGAGGAGCCCGCAGGGAGCGCGGTCGCAGTTACAAGAAACTCCCGGAAAACCAGCGAGCGGCCCGCAGGCGAGGAGCCGCGCAGTGAAAGGGCGAGGCAGTAGCAGCGCTACGGCGAGCCTTTGAGCGAGGACATGACGAAGCCGGGGACGAAAAGGATGCGCCGAGTAACGGCAAAAGCCGAAGCCGTCTACCAGCCGGTACCGCTCTGATCGACCTTAACGTTAGCCTCAGTAATCGAAAACCACTTCGAGGTGTCGGACTTCCGGGTCGCCTTGGCAAGGAAGGTTGGATTAGGCGGGGCTGTCACCGTGACCACGTAGTCGTAGCTCAGGCCCGTGGCGGCTCCCGGCTGGAACCCCTCAAGGGCGGTCTGAAGGGTGGTCGAGGACTCCGTATAGCTGCCCGCAACGTAAGTTCCTTCGTCGGCGATATACTGCTCTTCGAGGGTTCTTATCACCTGCAGGTTGGCCGTCGCCTCGGATTGTCTCGCATCCTCGACGTATCCGGTGTAGAGGGGAACGGCAATGGCGGCGAGCACACCCAATATCGCCACGACTATCATCAGTTCGACAAGGGTAAAGCCTTTTTTCGCTCTTTTGGCAACCATGGCAAGCCTCCCGATTCGCATAAAAACAAAATAGCGAAAAAGCCGGAATATGGCAAGCGGGGGGTTCTTCGCCTCCCGCCGGTCTATCTCACCGTTACCGTCTCCGTTCTGCTGGCGACGGTCCCGTCGTTTTCCACGTAGGAGACGCTTAAATCGATGGTATCTCCCGGGTTCAGGGGCCGAAAATCCCTTACGGATATTCCTACCTGCCCCAATTGTGTAGCCCCGAAGTCGGTAAAGGCGTCGAGACTGCTGTCGTAGGGGTCCTTGTTTCTTCTCTGGAGATCGTTGAGGGTCAGGACCATGTCCGAGGCAACCGGTTTTCCGGTCGTCTTTTTCGATATCTCTCCCTGGACGGCTTTTATGGCGGTTCTGAAATTGGAAATCGTGACGCCTCTTTTGGATATCTCGACGTAGGAGAGATACTGCGGTATGGCCACCGCCGATAATACTCCGAGGATCGAGACAACTATCATCAGCTCGATGAGCGTAAAGCCGCCTCTTTTTCTCACCTGCGATCCCTTTCAAAAAAAAAGGGGAGGGGCCGTCTGGCTCCTCCCCTTTGACTTAATGATTTTGCAGCTTATTCGTAGGTGAGGATCATGGTCTTGGTCTGAGCCGTTCCGGCCATGTCGAGGTAATTGCCGGTGACGGTGATGGTTTCGCCCTGGGCGATACCGGTGGCCGCGCTGGCGTCAATGGGGTCGATGCCGACCTGGCCGAGTGCGGGGGAGGTGCCGGACAGATAAGCGGCCTGGCTGGGCTCGTAGGGGTTCACGTTGCGGCCTGCGTCGTTCAGCATGGCCACTAAGTCGGCGGAAGCGCCCTTGCCGGCGGTTCTCTTGGCGAATTCGCCCTTGACGGACTTGATGGCGGTGTCGTAGTTGGACATCGAGGCGCGGGTCTTGGAAGCCGCGATGTAGTCGAGGTACTGGGGGATCGCGACGGCGGCGAGGACGCCCAGAATTGCCACGACGATCATGAGCTCGATCAGTGTGAAGCCTTTTTTGCTCTGAAGTTTCTTAAACATGTTGCACCTCCTGAAGTGTGCGTGTTTTTGAGGAAGTCTTTTGTTAATTGACTTCTCGTTTTTAAAAAGACCTGACTGGGTAAAATGCAATAGCCATGCCAGTTGTAAAAATATCGCCCTCGCTCCCGGACAAACCACATATGGGGCTTGTGATTTGAAAGCAATCAACCTGTAGACACGGACGGCCGGGAATATCTTTTAACAGTGACGATTTTTGTCACTTCATGACACAAACTGTCAAAGAATGTCTTTTTACCACGGTTTTTATAATATGCAACGGATCAGATATCGATGTTGTCGGCTTCGAGAGCGTGTTTGTATATGAAATCCTTTCTCGGTTCCACCTGATCACCCATCAGAATATCAAATATTTCTTCCGCCGCAACCGCGTCGTCTAATTTAACCTGAAGCATGACCCTCTTTTCCGGGTCCATCGTCGTTTCCCAGAGCTGCTGGGGGTTCATCTCCCCGAGGCCCTTGTAGCGCTGTATCGTAATCGCTTTTCGCCCCTGATCCAGCAGCGCTTCCAGAAGCTCTTCCTTGGAATCGCAGTTTTTGCCGGTCTCCCTGTCCTTTTCCAGCACGATGAAGGGGCCGGTTTTCAGGTCCTCCATCTTGTCGTTTATCTTGAAAAGGCGCTTGTAATCGGGAAGGTCCAAAAGCTCGTCGCTCACCGTCATCTCGTTGACGTAGCCGCTGTCGCGCCTCGTAACCCTGTACCGGCGGAGGCTGTGCTCCTCGTTTATTCCTACAAAGGAGATCTCGAAACCCTCGCCCTTCAGGGCGTCCGAGATGGGGGCGAAACTTTCGTCGCTTTCGAGAAGGGCGGGGCTGTTGAAGCCGGCGTTCGCAAGAGCCCGGATTATCAGCCTGTTGTAGCCGCGCCTCTCTATTCTCTCCATGTAGGACTTGTACTCCTGGATGCGGGCCATGAGCTCCTTGAGCTGCGCCCCGGCGAAAACCCTGCCGGTTTTCTCTATAAGAACCCTCCGCTCGATTATCGCCCTGTCGATGAGAAACTGGCTCATCTCCTCGTCGTTCTGAAGGTACCGCTCCTTCTGCCGTTCGGCGATCCGGTAAAGGGGCGGCTGGGCGAGGTACAAAAAGCCGTTTTCGATCACCTGCGGCATCATCCGGTAAAAAAAGGTGAGGAGAAGGGTGCGGATGTGGCTGCCGTCAACGTCGGCGTCGGTCATGATGATTATGTTCTGGTAGCGGATCTTCTCTATGTCGAAATCGTCCGCTATGCCGGTGCCGAGCGCGGTGAGAAGATTCAGTATTTCGAGGTTGGTGAGCACCTTTTCGGGACGCGCCTTCTCGACGTTCAATATCTTTCCCTTCAGGGGGAGTATCGCCTGATTCTTGCGGTCTCTCCCCTGCTTGGCGCTGCCTCCCGCGGAATCGCCCTCGACGATGTAGAGTTCGCTCAGCGCCGGATCCTTTTCCTGACAGTCGGCAAGCTTTCCCGGAAGGGCCGCGCTGTCGAGCGCGCTCTTTCTGCGGGCGAGGTCCTTGGCCTTGCGCGCCGCCTCGCGGGCTCTGGCCTCGTCGATGCACTTGGAGACTATCGCCCTGGCGACCTTGGGGTTCTCCTCGAAAAAGGTCGAGAGCTTGTCGTTCAGAATGTTCTGCACGAGCCCCTGCACGTCGGAGTTGCCCAGCTTCGTCTTTGTCTGCCCCTCGAACTGCGGGTTGGGGAGCTTGACGGATATTACCGCCGTGAGGCCCGCCCTCATGTCCTCGCCGCTTATCGGGTTTTTCAGGTCTTTGAGCATGTTCTGGGATTTGGCGTAGTTGTTTATGCACCTCGTGAGGGAGGCGCGAAAGCCGGTCAGGTGGGTTCCCCCCTCGCGGGTGTTTATGTTGTTGGCGAAGCTGTAAACCCTCTCCTTGTAGGAGTCGTTGTACTGGAGGGCCACCTCGCAGACGGTGCCGTTGTTCTCGCCTATGACGTAGATGACGGGGTGGAGGGGCTCGGTCACGCGGTTGAGATGTTCGACGAAGGAGCGGATGCCCCCCTCGTACTGGAAGACCTGGCTCTTGTCGTTGCGCTCGTCTTCGAGGGATATCTTTATGCCGTTGTTGAGGAAGGAAAGCTCCCTCATCCTTGTCGCGAGAACGTCGAAGGAGTATTCGAGCTCCTCGAAGATCTCCGGGTCGGGAGCGAAGGTCACCGAGGTCCCGCGCCTTTTGGTCGTTCCTACCATTTCGAGGGGCTTGACCACGTCTCCCCGCTCGAAGCTCATTTTGTAGACCTTCCCGTCTCTCCATATCTCCAGGTCGAGCCTCTCGGAGAGGGCGTTGACGCAGGAGACGCCGACGCCGTGAAGGCCGCCGGATACCTTGTAGGAGTTGTTGTCGAATTTACCGCCGGCGTGGAGCATGGTCAGGACCACTTCGGCGGCGGGCTTGCCGGTCTCCGGGTGTATGTCTACCGGTATCCCCCTGCCGTTGTCTATTACCGTAATCGAGTTGTCCACGTGAATTATCACGCGGATATCGTCGCAATAGCCCGCCAGAGCCTCGTCGATGGAGTTGTCCACCACCTCGTAGACAAGGTGGTGAAGTCCCGACGACCCTGTGGAGCCTATGTACATCGCGGGGCGTTTTCTGACCGCTTCGAGTCCCTTGAGAACCTGAATCTCGTCCGCCGTATATTTGTGCCCGTTTTTTGTCTCTTCCATTTTTTACGCTCTCAGTTTTTTGAAACGGTTCCGGTCTTCGCGACCCTTCCGGACTCTATATTGTAAACGTTTTTAACGCTGCCGGCGTTTACGGGTATGTCGTCGCTCCCCACCGAGGAAACGAAAACCTGCCCCTTCCAGCCGGTGAGAAACTCTCCCAGATAGCCGAGGCGCTTTTTGTCCAGTTCGCTGCCGGGGTCGTCAAGGAGAAAGGCGGGAGAAGAGCCCGTCTTCTCCTTCGCCCACAAGAGAAGCGCCAGTTTCATCGAAAGAACCAGAGTCCTGTGCTGACCCTGCGAGCCGTGCTCGGATATCTCTCTTCCCCCAAGTTTTACCTTTACCTTGTCCCTGTGCGGCCCGTGGTGGGTAAACCCCCTTTTCCGGTCCTCGGCGTCGCTCTCCAGAAGAATGTTTCTGAGCCCCTCCGCCCCCTCTTCCATCTTCCAGGAGGGCTTGTAGGATATCTCTATCTCCTCGGTTCCGCCGGAAATATCCCTGTGTATGCGCGCTACCGTCTCTTTCAGTTCCCCCAGAGACAGGCTCCTTTGCCTGCATATCTCCCAACCGGCCTGTGAAAGAAAGGTTGTCCAGGGCTCGAGGTCCTGCTGGTTACTCTGGAGAGCCTCGTTTCGCTGCGCCAGAGCCCGCCGGTAGTTTTTCATCTTCTCGACGTACGAGGGATCGGCCGAGAAAGAGGCCCTGTCGAGATATTTTCTTCTTAGGGACTGGTCCCCCTTCGCCATTTCCATGTCCCCCGGCCCGAAAAAAACCGTGGGAAAGACCTTCAGGTATCCGGCGGCCGAAAAAGGCTGTTTTCTGTCCACGAAGGCTTTTTTGCCTTCCTTCGACAGGTGGACGCCAAGCCGGGCTGTTCCGTAGCCGTCGCTGACTATCCCTTCTACTTCCGCCTCGTTCTCCCCCACCGTTATGAGATCCCTCACTCTTCTGGTTCTGAAACTGCCGAGAGTGGAAAGAAGGTAGACGGCTTCGAGTATGTTGGTCTTTCCCTGAGCGTTGGGGCCGCAAAAGACGTTCAGAGCGGGCCCGGGTTCAAGGGGCTCCGGCGAAAGATTTCTGAAACCCCTGTACAAAATCCTTTTTAGAACCATTCCCTCAGTCAACGCGCATCGGCATTACCACCGACATGAACCTCGCATCCTTGTCGGTTCCGAGAAACAGCGCCGGGGAGAGGGAGTCCTTTATCTCCATCCGGAGGGTCTCGTCATCCATGACTTTGAGTATGTCCATGAGGTAGTTGGCGTTAAAGGCCACCTTGACCGGGGCTCCGGCGTATTCCACTGGAAGGGTCTCTTTTGCGTCTCCCATGCCGGGGTTGTCGGAAACCAGGGTCATGAGGTTTCCCTCTATCTCCGTCAGGACCGATCTCGTCTCCTGATCGCTGAGGATGGATACTCTCTTGATGGCGTCTCTGAAATGATCGCAGGAGATGAGGACCCCGTTTCCCGATATCTCGGGAATTACCTGCTGGTAATTGGGAAAACTCGCGTCGATAAGGGTAACGCTGAGAAGAATGTCCCCCGTCCGCGCGTAAAGACGTCCGTCGGCGCAGGCTATTTCAAAAACTTCCTTTCCCATCGCAAGAAGGGATTTCAGTTCCGCAACTCCCTTTTTAGGAACAATTATTCCCGAAGAAAACAGGCCGAGCCCCTTTTCGAGGGGTTCGTCCATAAGGCTGAGCCTGTGTCCGTCGGTGGCGACCATTTTGAGGAAGGATTTTCCCTTCTGGTCCACCCACTCCTTGAAAAAGACGCCGCAAAGGTAAATCCGGGTTTCGTCGCTGGAGGCGGCGAAGACCGTTTTTGTGAGTATGCGGTCGAAAGAAGCGGGATTGATCTTTTGAAAATTGTCGGGAGGAGTGGGAAAAGTAGGAAACTCCTCAGCCGGCGTCCCCGGTATGTGAAAGGTGGAGTTTCCGGCAGAGATCGTAACCCAGTTGTTTTCCCTGGTTTCTACAGCGACCGTCCCTCTGGGAATTTCCTTTACGATTTCGTTGAGCTTTCTGCCGGGTATGGAGATTGAACCGGCTTCATTTACCTTGCAGACGGATTTTTGAATGAGGCTTATCCGAAGGTCCGTCGCCGACAGGACAAGCTCTTCTCCCTGCGCCCGAAGGAGTACGTTCTCCAGAATGGGCCTCGTGCTCTTTCTTTCCAGAGTGGATTGAGCGCGGGAAATGATCTCCGAAAAAGCTTCCTGGCTGATTTCAATCCGCATCGTCTTTCTCCCGTCTATCTTCTTTTATTAAATTAATTACCTTTATAAAGTAGTAGTAATAGGCCCTGCAGAAATTGTGGAAAACTCATCTTTTCCCTTTTGAAGCGAAAGTTTTTTGCTGTCCAGAAGATGTTGATGAAAAAACCGGTTTTAGACAGTTCCGGGAAGGTTCGGATTCATCGACATCTTATCCACAGGACGCTCCACAAGATTTCTTTTATTGTTTTTCACTTCGGCCTCATTTGCCGAGGGTGGACTTTATCGAGTTTATCTGCCGGGCCACGTCGCGGTCCTTTTCGGCCATTTCGGCTATCTTGTCGCAGGCGTACATAACGGTTGAATGGTCCTTTCCCCCCAGACGGTTTCCTATCTCCGGAAAGGAGCTGTCGGTAAGCTCTCTTGACAGATACATGGAGAGCTGCCTCGCCCAGGCTATGACCTTCGTGCGCCTCTTTCCCTTTATGTCGGAGATCTTTATCTTGCAGTGAGCGGAAACGGCCTTCAGCACGTCCTCCACGCTCAGGGAGGATTCCGGCCCCTGCGAGGACCCCTGCAGAACCTTCTTGGCCAACTCTATGTTTATGCTGGTGTGGGTAAGGTTCGCGAAAGCGGCCACGCGGGTAAGGGAGCCTTCCAGCTCTCTTATGTTGGACAAGACCCGGGAAGCCAGAAACATGGAGACTTCGCCGGGCATCTCTATCGACTCGATCTGCGCCTTCTTGTTAAGTATCGCGACCTTGGTCTCCATATCCGGCGGCTGGATGTCTGCTATGAGCCCCCATTCAAAGCGGGAGCGGAGGCGGTCCTCGATCTCGGGAATCTCCTTGGGGAACTTGTCGCTCGAAAGGACTATGGATTTTTGTCTCTCGTAGAGGGCGTTGAAGGTGTGGAAAAACTCCTCCTGCGTGCGCTCCTTCTTTTTCAGGAACTGGATGTCGTCCACCAGAAGAACGTCCATCGACCGGTACTTGGCCCGAAACTCGTTCATCCGGTCGTTGGTGAGAGCCTGAATCAGTTCGTTCGTGAAGGATTCGGAGGTGACGAAGCAAATCTTCAGCTGAGGGTTTTCCATCAGCTTCTGGTTGCCTATGGCGTTAAGGAGGTGGGTCTTCCCGAGACCGACTCCCCCGTAGATGAAGAGAGGGTTGTAATTGTGGTGGGAGCCGCCCGCGACCGCCTTGCTGGCCGCCTGCGCGAATTCGTTGCAGGGGCCCACTACGAAGGATTCAAAGGTGTGCCTTGGGTTAAGGCCTATGCGCACCGATCTTTCGCGCCACTCGCTCTTTTCTTTTTTAGCCGTCTCGCCGGAAGGAGGCTGGCGCTGGGGTTTTTTTGAGATCGTGAATTCGACGCGGACCCTGGTCCCGAGGCGGCGCTCCAGGATCCCCTCGATCAGCGAGGAAAGCCCGTTGTCCTTGAGCCAGTCCGCGAAAAACCGGTTGGGCGCCGTTATGAAAAAGACGTCTCTCTCAACCCTTGATGCCTCCAGAGGTTTAATCCAGGTGGCGAAGGTTTGGGCGGGAACCTCCCTTTCAAGATCAAAGAGAACCTCGCTCCAGAGGATATTCATTATTTCGTTTCACTCCCGGAATTATCCACAGCGTTGTCCACAATTGTGGATATCTTCCGAAGCCAAGGCCGGAATATGTAAGCTATCGTAATTAAAGAATTTTATTAAATCCCGCCTGGAAAGACCATACAGGACTAGAGGGTATCAGAGTGGTCCGGTTCTATCAAGCGGTTTGTTTTTTTGGCGAAGGCGCGTTGACCCGCAAAGGCAAATGCGTCTATCCTCTTGCCCCTGAGAGTTTGTCCGTAAAATCCAAAGGAGTAAAAATGGCAAAGGACCCTCGCCAGCGCCAGAAGGCCGCCGAAAAGAGGAAGAAAAGGGAAATAGAGATCAGGGAGCAAAAGGCCCGCCAGCGGTCCGCGTCCGAAAACACCGGACTTTCGGAGCTTCTGGCGAACGCTTCCGATTACCCCGTCTTCGAGTGCGTGATAAGCGAAGGCTGGCGCGAAAGGGGGCTTGCCCACATCCTGCTGGCGCGCACCCTTCCCGACGGCAAGCTCCTCGTCGGAGGCTGGTACGTAGACACCCTTTGCCTCGGCATAAAGGACGCTGCGGTTCTGCCGGGCCTTGCCCCCGAGGACTACCAGTCGAGGGTCAAGCCCAACATCTTTCACGACACCGTCGTCTTCGAGCCCTGCGAGCCGGGTCTGGCCAGAAAGATAACGGAAGGAGCGGCCCGGTTCGCCGAAAGATACACCTTCAAGCCGAGCAAGAGGTGGCCCGAAAGCCGCCTTCTCTTCGCCGGGATTCCCGAATCTTCCGAAACCGTCGAGTTCGGGCGGGAGTCAAAGCCCTGCTACGTAAACCGCGGGGAATCGAACGCGGCCGGAATCATCGCGCGCCTCGCCCGGAACGCCCCGGAGGGGGGCTATCTTGTGGTGAAGGAAGAAAAAACGGCCGCCGGGGCGGAGCAGAGCCGATAAAAAATTCCACGCCGAACTTATGAGCCTTGAACTTTCTCCAGGTAAGGCTATAACCTTCCCTTCGGATTTTTTTACGTGAATTTTACGGCTGCAGACGCCGTTCATAACTTTTCAAGGGAGAAAACATAAAATGAAAACGAAGATTCTGCTGGCGGCGGCTGTAGTCATGGCCTCCGGGTACGCTCTGGCTTTCGGCCCCCACGACAACAACTGCACGGATTGCCACTCTCTCCACTACGCCAAGGGCAAAGCGATAATCGGAGTCGCCCCGAAGGGCGAAGGCGAGAAGAGCGACATTCCCCTCTGCCTCGGCTGCCACAACAAGGAAGAGGGCATAATGCCCATAATCATTTCCGCCACTCACCCCGTGGGCGGAAAGCCGGTAAAGGTGAAGGTGCCCGCCGACCTGCTCCGCGCCGACGGAACTATGGGCTGCTCAAGCTGCCACGATCCCCATCCCTCCAACCCCAGCTACAAGTACCTCCAGGGAGACGTTAAGAAGGCCGGCGAGCTCGGCAAGTTCTGCGCGATGTGCCATCAGGAGAAGGTCGACATGAAGGAATTCAAGACCGTCTCCGCCCCCGCGGAGTCCAAACCGACCATCCCGACCGTCTCCGTTCCCAAAAAGCAGTAACACGGAAGCACTTTTTAAATCTGAAGCCCCGCTCGCCCGAGCGGGGCTTTTTTGTTTGGAAAAACAGCCGGAGTCAATGGCGTAAGCGCGCAGCCGGACTAGAATTAAGGGAGAACCAAAGCGGAAGGAGGCGGAAAGATGGCGCGGAAGATAACCGGATTGTTCAAGAGCCGGCCCACAGTAGAGGGGGCGGGCGTTCACCTGAAAAGAGCTTTCGGATACCACCAGGTTCCTCTCTTCGACCCCTTCCTTTTGCTGGACGATTTCCACTCGCAAAATCCCCTGGACTACGTGGCGGGATTTCCCTGGCATCCCCACCGTGGCATCGAGACCATAACCTACATACTCGAAGGGCGCGTCGAGCACGGCGACTCCCTCGGCAACAGCGGGGCGATCGGCCCCGGCGACGTGCAGTGGATGACCGCCGGGAGCGGCGTGATACATCAGGAGATGCCCAAAAAGACCGGGTCCGGGCTTTTGTGGGGCTTTCAGCTCTGGGCCAATCTCCCCGCTTCGCAAAAGATGATGAACCCGCGCTACCGGGACATAAAGGCGGCCACGATACCCGAAGTGCGGCTCCCCGGAGGAGCGAGGGCGAGGATAATCAGCGGAGAGGCCGGCGGAGTATGGGGGCCGGTGCGGGATATAGTAATCGACCCACTGTACATGGACGTTTCCGTGGAGGGAGGCGTTTTCGTCCAAAGGGTCAAAGAGGGGCACACCGTGGGCGTTTACGTCCTTTCGGGAGAGGGCGTTTTCGGCGAAGCGGAGGGGAGCGGGGGAAAAACAAGCGCCGGGCCGGAGAGCCTGATTCTTTACGGTCATGAAGGCGGTCCGATAGAAGCAACTCCCCTGTCGCCGTCCCTTCGTTTCTTGCTCTTTTCCGGAAAACCGCTACGCGAGCCTGTGGCCTGGGGCGGGCCGATAGTGATGAATACCGAGGAGGAGCTGGAGGTTGCTTTTGAGGAGTACAGGAACGGGACTTTCATTAAATAATATTGTCCGGCGCATCCTTTTCGTCCCCGGCGTCGTCATGTCCTCGCTCAAGGGCTCCACGTAGCGCTGCTACTGTCTCGCCCTTTCGCTGCGGGATTCCTCGCCGGGAACGAAAAGCCGCGCCTTGTAAAAACTCCAAAGCTGCGTCTGGCCGTAGCTTGTAGAGCGAAGAAGGGTCGTTTCCCGGGCGCGGGCAAAAAGAGAATTGCTGGACAAGATATTGAGAATGGATGTATTTAAAACCCGTAGGCGCGGTTAGACAAACCGTGTTTCCGGCTATTGTTTTTTATCAAGCTGGCAGTTGTTCAGCCTTGCAATTGGAGGACGGCGTTCATGGCCAAATATCCCCGCTGGCTGACTTTGATCTTTACCATATCTATGGCGGTTGTTCTGGGGGGAGGTTATTTGTTCTACCGCGCCCAGGAGCGCCAGCTCAGGGCGGAGACGGAGGCAAAACTCCAGTCCATCGCCAGCTTGAAAGTGGACCAGATAGTACATTGGCGGGAGGACAGGCTGAGCGAGGCCGTGCTCTTCATGAACAGCCCTTACTATTGTGAGTCCATAGCGCGCTGGATTGAAAATCCCCGCCGGGAGGCGATGACGGAAGACCTCCGCCAGAGCCTTCGGGCGATGCAGATGCACTATGCCTACAACGACATCTTTTTAACCGATTCAACCGGCAAGGTTGTCTTCACCCTGAGCGGCAACCCGGGCCACGTCCACGATATCGCCCTCCCCGCCATTCAGGAAGCCATCGCCCAGCGAAGGCCCTTTCTCACGCAGATTCACACGGAGGACGACGGACAACACCCCCACCTCAGCGTAGTCGCGCCGCTTTTTACCGAGGAGAAGGGAGCGCAGAGGTATATAGGCCTTCTCATCCTGCAAAACGACGCGAACCAGTTCCTCTACCCCCTTATCCAGAGCTGGCCGGTGCCGAGCGATTCCTCCGAGACGCTGCTGGTGCGCCGCGACGGCGAAGACGTCCTCTACCTCAACGAGCTTCGCCACCGGACCGGTACGGCCCTCAAGTTCCGGATACCCCTCACGCGAGAGAATTTGCCCGCTGTCCAGGCCGTGCTGGGGAGGGAGGGGGTCTTTCAGGGGATTGACTACCGCGGCGTCCCGGTGCTCTCCGTTTTAAATCCGGTTCCCGGCACCGCCTGGCACATGGTCACCAAGGTGGACATGAGCGAGGCCTTCGCCGAGTGGCAGTTCCGCTCGGCTCTCATTCTCTTCATGCTCGCGGGGACCGGCGTTTTCGTCGCCGTCGCCGTCAGGACGGTGTGGGAGCGAAACGCCAAGGCGCAGTACCGGGTTCTCTTCGCCTCGGAAAAGGCCAAGAGGGAGAGCGAGGCGAGATACGGCACGACCCTGATGAGCATAGGGGACGGAGTAATCACCACCGATGCCGAAGGCCGCGTCGAGCTGCTCAACGGTGTGGCCGAGGAGCTAACCGGCTGGCGTAAGGAGGAGGCGTACCAAAAGCCCCTCGAAGAGGTCTTTTTCATCTTCAATCAGGAGACGCGGAAGGCCGTCGAGAATCCCGTCCGCGAAGTAGTGCGCAACGGGCGGATCGTGGGGCTCGCCAACCACACCGTTCTTTCCTCCCGCGACGGCACCGAAAGGCCTATCGCCGACAGCGCCGCGCCGATCCATGACGAAGAGGGCAGGATAACCGGCGTGGTGCTGGTCTTCCGGGACCAGTCGCAGGAATACGAGGCCCAGAAAAAGATAGAGGAGAGCGAGGCGGGTTACCGGGGCCTTTTCAACGGCATGCTCGACGGCTTCGCGATTCACGAGATAGTTCTCGACGAAGACGGGCGTCCTGCCGATTACCGCTTCTTGTCGGTAAACCCCGCCTTCGAGCGCCAGACCGGGCTGAGCGCGGAAAAAATACTGGGGAAGCGGGTGCTGGAAGTGCTCCCCGGAACCGAATCCTACTGGATAGAGCTTTACGGGAAGGTCGCCCTTACCGGGGAGCCCGCCCAGTTCGAGAACTACAGCGGCGAACTGGACAAGTATTTCGAGGTCTTCGCCTACCGGCCGAAGGAGGGGCAGTTTGCCTGCGTCTTTCGTGACGTGACCGAAAGGAAGCGCGCCGAGCTGTCCTTAAAGAGCCGGATGGAAGAGCTGACCCGTCCGCTGGACGAGGCGGAGGGCATAGGGTTTGAAGAACTCCTCAATATCGAAGAGATGCAGAAATTACAGGATCAGTTCGCCAGCGCCGCCGGGGTGGCCTCGATAATAACCGACCCCGAGGGAAAACCCCTCACCCGGCCCAGCAACTTCACCCGGCTCTGTTCGGAGATAATCCGCAAGACCGAAAAGGGACTGTCCAGCTGCTACCGCTCGGACGCGGTAATCGGAGGCGCCAACGCCACCGGGCCGACGGTGCGGCCCTGTCTCAGCGGCGGGCTGTGGGACGCGGGCGCGAGCATAACCGTCGGCGGAAGGCACGTTGCCAACTGGCTGATCGGGCAGGTCAGGGACGAATCGCAGACCGAAGAGAAGATGCGGGAGTACGCGCGAGATATAGGGGCCGACGAGGAGGGTTTCATCGAGGCCTTCAGGGAAGTCCCCCCGATGTCGCAGGAGCAGTTCCGCAGGGTCGCGCAGACCCTTTACACTCTGGCGAAACAGATCTCCACAATGGCCTACCAGAACGTCCTGCAGGCGCGCTTCATCTCCGAGCAAAAGCGCTCCGAGGAGGAGAAGGACCGCCTCCAGTCCCAGCTTCTGCAGGCGCAGAAGATAGAATCGGTAGGCCGCCTCGCGGGAGGCGTCGCCCACGATTTCAACAACATGCTGGGAGTAATTCTCGGCCACACCGAACTTGCCCTGGAGCAGGTCGAGCCCCAAAATCCGCTCCGGGAGAGCCTGGAGGAGATCGAAAAGGCGGCGAAGCGGTCGGCGGACATCACCCGCCAGCTTCTGGCCTTCGCCCGCAAGCAGACCGTGGCCCCGAAGGTGCTCGACCTGAACGACACCGTCTCGGGGATGCTGAAGATGCTCCGCCGCCTCATCGGCGAGGACATAGCGCTCAACTGGAAGCCGGGAAGCGGTCTCTGGAGGGTGAAGATCGACCCCTCGCAGGTAGACCAGCTTCTGGCGAACCTACTGACCAACGCCCGCGACGCCATATCGGGCGCGGGAAACGTAAGCATAGAGACGAACAACGTGGTGCTCGACAGCCATTACTGCGAAGGGCACCCCGGCTTTACCTCCGGAGAGTACGTCCTCCTCACCGTCACCGACGACGGCTGCGGCATAGAAAAAGACAAGCTCACCAGAATATTCGACCCCTTTTTCACCACCAAAGACGTCGGCCAGGGCACCGGCCTCGGCCTGGCGACCGTCTACGGCATAGTCAAGCAGAACGGCGGCTTCATAAACGTCTACAGCGAGCCCGGCCTCGGCAGCACCTTCCGCATCTATTTCCCCAAGGCGCACGCCGACGTGTCGGATAATTTCTGCGAATACGCCGAAGCTCCGAAGGGCGGCAGGGAGACGGTGCTGATCGTAGAGGACGAAGAGGCTATACTTAACCTGGGCAAGAGAAGCCTGACGGCTCTCGGGTACCGCGTGCTGGCGGCCAACAGCCCGGCCAGGGCCATAAGGCTGGCCGAGGAAAACGCCGGGTCCATAGACCTTCTAGTCACCGACGTGGTGATGCCCGAGATCAACGGCAAGGAACTCTACGAAAAGATTTTGGCCATCCAGCCGGGGCTTCGATGCCTCTTCATGTCGGGCTACACCGCAGACGTAATAGCCCACAGGGGAGTACTGGACGAAGGAGTGAGCTTTCTGCAGAAGCCTTTTTCGCTGAAGACTTTGGGGTTGAAGGTTCGTGAGGTTCTCGACAGCTAGGGGGTCCGGCGCATCCTTTCCGTCCCCGGCGTCGTCATGTCCTCGCTCAAGGGCTCGCCGTAGCGCTGCTACTGTCTCGCCCTCTCGCTCCGGGATTCCTCGCCGGGAACGGAAAAGCCGCCGCCGGGAGGCTGTTTCAGCGAAGGGCGAAGCCTGCCCTCGGAATCTTTTACCGGGGGTCGTTTCTCGGGCGCTCCCGTCGTAGTCACGCTACTGCCTGCGACCGCGCGCCCTGCGGATTCCTTGCCCTTCGCCGAAATAGTTTGCCGGTTTGAGCGTAGCGAAAAACCGGCATCAAACTGGCGGGAAGCCCTGCCCCGCCGTAGCCTTAGAGAAGGCGGGTGCTGCGGGATTCCTCGCCGGATACGAAGGCCGCGCCGTAAACTCTTTCGTAGAATAGCCGTCTTGCGGACACTTCAAAGGGGTTCTTTGGTCAGTGGGAAGCTTGAAGAATGAGTGACTACCGGATGGCGTCGGCAAGGCGTATTTTCGCTCTCGCGGCGACGCTGCTTTTACTCTGCGCGCACTTCGCCTGCCCCGCTCGGGCAAGGGCGCAGCACGCCGGTTCACCCGAAGCCGCCCCCAAAAGCATCCTCCTTCTTTACTCCTACGGCCACGGGGGCCAGGGAGTGAGGATTTTCAACGAGGGTTTTTTCACCGCTCTCAGCAAGGGGGGGGTAAGCGCAAACGACGTCTATTCCGAGTTTCTGGATCTGGGGCGACATCAGGAGGACAGGGAGTACCCGCAAAAGCTGCTTTCCCTGCTAAGGGAGAAGTACTCCTCCAGGAAGTTCGATCTTGTCGTCACCGTGCAGCAGCCCGCGCTGTGGTTTCTGCTGCGGGAAGGAAAAGAGCTGGCTCCCTCCGCTCCGGTAATCACCGTGCAGGCGCCCCCGCCCTCCGAAGAAGAGGCTGCGGGGCGAAAATTCCTCTGCCAGGTGGCGCACTTCGACATAAAGGGAACCCTTGAGCGGGCGTTCGAGCTTTTCCCTTCCACCCGGCGGGTGGTCTTCGTTTCCGGAGCGAGCGAGGCCGACAGGAAGATGGCTTCCGAGGCGTCAAAGACCGCCCAGCCCTGGCAGGGGAAGGTGGAGCAGGAATACACCACAGGCCTCTCCCTTCCGGAGATGCTCCACCGGGTTTCAACCCTCCCCCCCTTCTCCGTAATCATCTTCACCCAGTACAACAAGGATACGAACGGCCGCGCAACCCTCGCCTACGAGGTCGAGGGGATGATTACCAGGGCGGCCAACGCCCCCGTCTTCGGGCTCTACGACTTCAACCTCACCAACGGCGGCATCGGCGGCTCGGTGATAAGCGTAAAGGACCTCGGCGAAACAACCGCCGTCGGCGCGCTGGACATCCTCGGCAAAAAACTTGTCCTCGAAAAGCCCGTGACGGTAGCCGACAACAGGGCGGTTCCCGTCTTCGACTGGAAGCAGATCGAGCGGTGGGGAGGCCACCCGAAAAACCTCCCCGAAGAGAGCGTCTTCATCGACCGGCCCCCGCTTCTCTGGGACCAGTACAAGGGATTTATAATTTTTGGTTTTGTCGTCTTTATCGCTCAGTCCTTGCTCATAGGCGCGCTGCTCGTTCAGAGAAAGCGCATGGAGAGGGCCGAAAAGGCCCTGCTGACCAGCGAGGAGAGATTCCGCGCCATCTTCGAGGGCGCTCCGGTGGGCATCGGCATAGCGAGAGGACAAAAACACGTCCTCGTGAACCCGGCCCATGCCCGTCTCTTCGGCTACGACAGCCCGGAAGAACTTGTCAACGTCCCGATAACCGCTCTTTTGCCGAAAGAAGCCCACGCTGAACTGATCGATCGCAACAAACGGCGCGAAAGGGGCGAAGAGGTGCCAAACGCCTATGAAACCACGGGCATCAGGCGGGACGGAACCACTTTCCCCTTCCTGATCGACATCGCCATGATACAGTTGCCCGAGGGGACCGCCACTCTGGGCTTTTTTCGCGACCTCAGCGAAATAAAGCGCATGGAGGCGGAGCGGGCCAAGCTGGAGGGCCAGCTGCTTCAGTCCCAGAAGATAGAATCGGTCGGCCAGCTCGCGGGGGGCGTCGCCCACGATTTCAACAACATGCTGGGGGTCATTCTCGGCCACGCCGAATTCGCGCTGGAGCAGATAGAGCCCCAAAATCCGCTACGGGAGGACCTTGAGGAGATACAAAAGGCCGCGAAGCGCTCGGCGGAAATAACCCGCCAGCTTCTTGCCTTCGCCCGCAAGCAGACGGTGGCTCCGAAGGTGCTCGACCTGAACGATACGATAGAGCCGATGCAGAAAATGCTCCGCCGGCTTATCGGCGAAGACATCTACCTCGAATGGAAGCCGGGGAAAGACCTCTGGAGGGTTAAAATCGACCCCTCGCAGGTAGACCAGCTAATGGCGAATCTCGTCACCAACGCCCGGGACGCTATACAGGGGGTCGGCAAGGTAGAGATCGAGACCGACAACGTGACTCTGGACGAACAGTACTGCGAAGGCCACGCGGGCTTCATGCCGGGAGAGTACGTCCTTCTCGCCGTCAGCGACAGCGGCGCGGGCATGAAAAAAGAGGAACTGGCGAAAATCTTCGACCCCTTCTTCACCACCAAGGAACGCGGCAAGGGCACGGGGCTCGGCCTTTCCACCGTCTACGGCATAGTCAAGCAGAACGGCGGCTTCATAAACGTCTACAGCGAGCCCGGCCTCGGCACCACCTTCCGCATCTACCTGCCCCGGACGCTGGCAAAAGCCGAAACTGCGGCGGAACCCGGCAGTGTAACCCTGGGGGGCAGCGAGACGATTCTCCTCGTCGAGGACGAAGAAGCGATACTCGGCCTCGGCAGGCGGATTCTCGCCTCGCTCGGCTACCGCGTGCTGGCCGCCGGAAGCCCTGCGGAGGCGCTCAGGCTCGCCGAAGAGAACAAAGGCGCAATCGGCCTGCTCGTAACCGACGTGGTAATGCCCGAAATGAACGGAAAAGAGCTCTACGAGAAGATATCCGCCATACAGCCTGGCCTTAAATGCCTCTTCATGTCCGGCTACACCGCCAACGTGATAGCCCACAGGGGAGTTATCGACGAAGGCGTCAATTTCCTCTCAAAGCCCTTCTCCCTCAAAACCCTCGGCGCCAAGATCCGCGAAGTGCTCGACGGGACCCAGCCGGCATGAAAACCTGCCGGGAGTGCGGGCGCACGGTTTCGGAAAACGCCTTCATGTGCCCCCAGTGCGGAGCCCCCTACCCGGCCAGGGAAAAGTGGGACGGCTACGGCTTCGAGTACAAGAGCCAAAGAACCTTCATGGGAATGCCGCTCGTCCACGTCTCCTTCAAGTACCGGGCGAACCGTATGCCGGTGCCCGCAAGGGGAATAATAGCCATAGGCCAGTTCGCCGCCGGAATCTTCACCCTCTCCCAATTCGGAATAGGCGTCGTCAGCGTAAGCCAGTTCACAATAGCCGGTTTCGCCCTCGCCCAGTTCGCCTTCGCGGTCGATCTCATCGCCCAGCTCGGCGTCTACCTCCACAGCGGCCACGGACAGCTCGTGCGCAGCGTCCGGGAAATCGCGGAGCTCCTGTTTTAAGCGCCGCCAGTTCCCGGAAGCGTAAAAACCTCTCGCCCCCGAAGAATAAAAGCGCCCTCCCGGCTCTTTTTTCCGGTTGACACCCCCAAAATAGTGCAGTACTACTTAATTAGTGCAATACTTCACAATGTTTCTTCCGGCGATTCCCCGGGATCGCGAATTCCCCGGAGTTTCCAGCTCAGGGACCAAAAGGAGAAAGGAGCGAAGCAGGCAGCGCGGGAACTCCGGGACTTCATTGGAGGAGTTTACAATGGCCAGAAAAGAGATCCCGCGGGAGCTGGAAACGGCGATCCGCGAGGAAGAAAGAGCCGCGCGCCGAAACGCCGAATCGGCCAGACTCACCGACAACCCCAAGGGGGCCGCGATGTTCCGGGAGCTCGCGGAGTTTCACGGACACAACGCCGAACTTCTGAAAAAACGCCTGACTCCGGTCTATGAAGAGAGCGATTCCGGCATGGTGGAAACTGCCGTGGATTTTGCCGCAATGGAGGCAAAAACGGCGCACGCCGACGCCCTTGCCGCGCTTGAGGCGGATATCGCCCTCGAAAAAGAAAGCGGCGAAAAAATCCGGGAAGCCGCTAGAGCGAAAACCGGCGAGGAAAGGACGCTGCTTCGCCGGGTGGCCGAAGAAATAGAACTCAACCGCCGCATCCTCGACGACGAATTCTACCTCCTCACCAACACCGGCCTCGCAGTCTGGGGGGATTGAAAAATATGAAGAGAACATTAAAAGGCCGCTCGATGAGCGGCCTTTTTAGATGTAGGAGACCAGCTACAACTTGCGAGGCCTTGCCTCGCGCTCCAAGCCACCATTTGAGTGAGCAAAAGGTGGCCCAAAACACAGCCCGGACTCGTCGCTCGCGCTTTAAAAGCGCGACCACTTCGTTCTGGCTGGGCCGTACGGGGCACCCGTTCGCTACGCTCACTAAGACCCCCCCGCCGCCCTTTCCACCTCCGCTCCCTGCGTCACCTACGGGCCACGGGGAGGGCGAAGTGAAGGCTCGTCAAAAACGAATTAACGGAATGTTTTTGGACTCGAAGGTAAATTTTATTGTATGCATAGCTGTGAAAAGAATATCTTCGAGCACATGAGCTGAAATGATTCCACTCATGTGCGAGCTTTCTTAATGAATTCCGCCCCATTCCACCCGAACCCGGACAGAAGCGTAATGGTAATCAAGCATATTGCCCAAGTTCTCCCCAGGATAGGTTCGGCCTTTGGGGTTATGGCGTTCCTGTGCGTCGCCGGGGGAGGTTGCTCCGACGTTGGCTCATACGGCCCTGGGGCCGCCCTTCCGGAGTGCGGCGACTGTCATGGCGTCCCTCCGGTCGCCCCGGGCGAGGCTGCGGGCGTGGCGGGAGCCGAGAGGGTGGAGAACTATCCCAGCGGCGGAGGGGCGCACAAGATCCACGTCGATTTTTTGCTGGCGCGCTTCCGGGAGGCGAACGCGACCCCGTCAGCCGACGACCTGTGCTCGCCCTGTCACGGCGCCGGAGCGGGTCGCGCGGCTACTCACAACTCCTCGGGGCGGAACAAAAACGCAGCCTGGGCGTGGGACGCTTCCGCGCGCTCGCGTGTACTCCTCGCCGACGGACGAGGCCACTTCGCAGCATCGGGTTCCTACAACGGCCAAACCCTGGGGACGGGAGTAATTGCCGGTGGCGAACCTCAGGAGTGCGCCCAGGTGGACTGCCACGGGCCCGGCGTACCCTATAACGTCGCAGCCACGGATACCGCCCCCTACTCGAACGGCTATGACCGGCTCTCAGCCGGATTCCCCAGCCGTCCCCGCCTTCTGTGGGACTACACCCGGGCCGAATACGCCGATGATGGCGACGCCTCCTCGGTCTACGATCCACTGGGCCGTTCCTTCGTCTGCGGCGGCTGCCACGGCTACGACCCGGTGCACCCCGGCGACGCTCCGGACATTAAGTTGCAGAAGGACGGTGGGACCACAGTCTACGACTCTAAGGCGGGCGGCGGCCCCGCCAAAGGCGTGGCCGCAAACTACTTCGGCACCGTCAGCGGTTTCTCACGGGGCGGCCACGGCGACGCCGGGATTGAGCAAGAGGATCCCTTCAGGGACAGCGGGGCGGGGACGACTCCCCTCACCTGCGAGGCCTGCCACGACAACTCGGCCCCCCATTTTCCTCCGGCCGCACAAAACCTTCACCGCCTCGTGAACACGGTTCTCGAAGACGAGACCCACTCCGCCGCCGGGCTCTGCAACAGTTGTCACAGCGCAGCAATATATCCGGGCCCGGCTGTTAAGGGCGCGCTCATCCATCACCCGAGTTTCTGGGGAAGTTACCCTGGGGAAGCGGAGCCGATAGAACCTGCACCGGGCCAGGAAATCATGACGGACGTCGATGAAAGCACCTCCTGGGTGGAGCTTTATGAATGGAGATATTCCCAATCCGCCTACGGGGCCGCCAACGCTTCCGGCGACGTCGACTATTTCGTCGACTTCTGGGGA
Organism: bacterium; assembly: GCA_004322275.1. Lineage (NCBI taxonomy): Bacteria > bacterium. The sequence continues at coordinate 63,134 of SCTA01000017.1, read as the reverse complement.
GGAAAGCCCGGCGACACCACGCAGCCCCCGCCGCCCCGGCCCGTCCCCTTCGTCGTCCTACCCGTGGCGCGCTACGTTGGCAACCAGGGGGAGACCGACCGGGTGATGTGCGTCACCTGCCACAATCCCCACGGGACCGACCTGATCTTCTTCACCACCGGCGCCGTAGACTTGACGAGGGTCCCCGACAACGACATGCTCCGGGTGCGGTACCACAATGACAATGCACTTTGTAATGCTTGTCATTAGGCAGGATGGGTTCTCGGCCTATTGCACTCATACAACAAGAAAGGCCGCTCATTGAGCGGCCTTTTTCAATCCTGGAACATATTCAGGTAAGAAATAAAACGTTGCGAGCGGTCCGGATGCGAGGAGCCGCGCAGCAGTTTTATGTGCTCATGGTGTCGAAAAACTCCTGATTCGATTTGGTCCCCTTCATCTTGTCGAGCAGAAATTCCATCGCGTCCTGCGGGTTGAGGGCGGAGAGGACTTTGCGCAGTATCCAGATGCGGTTGAGTTCCATCGGCTCCAGTATGAGGTCTTCTTTTCTGGTGCCTGATTTCTGGATGTCGATGGCGGGGAAGACGCGCCTGTCGGCGAGCTTTCTGTCGAGTACCAGCTCCATGTTGCCGGTGCCCTTGAACTCCTCGAAGATGACTTCGTCCATCCTGGAGCCGGTGTCCACGAGCGCGGTGGCGATGATGGTGAGGCTGCCGCCCTCTTCAATGTTTCTGGCCGCGCCGAAGAAGCGCTTGGGCTTGTGGAGGGCGTTGGAATCGACGCCGCCGGAGAGAATCTTTCCGGAGTGGGGGACGACGGTGTTGTAGGCGCGGGCGAGACGGGTTATGGAATCGAGGAGGATGACTACGTCCTTGCCATGCTCGACGAGCCTTTTGGCCTTCTCGATGACCATCTCGGCGACCTGTACGTGGCGCTGGGCCTGTTCATCGAAGGTGGAGGAGATGACCTCGCCCTTGACGGAGCGCTGCATGTCGGTGACTTCCTCGGGGCGCTCGTCGATGAGAAGGACTATCTGGACTACGTCGGGGTGGTTCTGGGTAATGGAATTGGATATTTCCTGCAGAAGAACGGTCTTGCCGGTGCGCGGGGGGGCGACGATGAGGCCGCGCTGCCCCATGCCCACGGGGGAGACCAGATCCATCACCCGCATGGTGTAGCGGGTGGGCTGCACTTCGAGCTTTATTCTTCTGTTGGGGTAGATCGGGGTGAGGTTGTCGAAGAGGAGTCTGTGGCGGGCCTGCTCGGGGGTGTCTCCGTTTATCGTGGAGACCTTGAGGAGCGCGAAATACCTCTCCGATTCCTTGGGCTGGCGTATCTGCCCGTTTACGGTGTCTCCCGTGCGGAGGCCGAAGCGGCGTATCTGGCTGGGGGAGACGTAGATGTCGTCGGGCCCCGGCAGATAGCTGTAATCGGGCGAGCGCAGAAAGCCGAAGCCGTCCGGGAGCAGTTCGAGGACTCCCTCGCCGAAGATGTTTCCGTTCTGCTCGGTCTGGGCCCGAAGCAGGGCGAAGATGAGGTCCGCCTTCCGCAGCCTCGACGCGCCCTCTATCTGGAAGGTGTCGCCCATCTCGATCAGTTCGTTTATGGGTTTGTTCTTGAGTTCTTGAAGATGCATGAATTGGGTGCTCCGGCGGGACTTGGGTTTCCCTCAGGATGTGGGTTTAAAGGGTTGAATCTGGTTGGAGGACAAGCATTTGCAAGGAGTTTGCGGCTCCGGTTTTTTATCAGAAGTCTGCGGTAAATTGAGACTTGTGGACGGCTGTAAGTTGTATTTTCAATTACCCAAAATGCGAGGCGTGGAAAATGCTTGAGGCAGGGCTAAATTTTTCGTGTGATTCTAAGTATCGTTAAGAATGGCGATTTGTCAAGTCTTTTCGCGTTTTGTCATTGTGGCCGCGTATGGCGGCCGCGAGCGCGGCGACCTGCAGCCGGAGCTCCTCCACCGAGCCTTCGTTTTCGAGCACCGCCCCGGCAAGCCCCGCCTTCTTGAAAATGTCCATCTGTGACGCGATTCTTTCGCGCGCTTCAAAAAGCGTAAAACCGTCGCGGGTGGTGAGCCTTTCGAGCTGCGTCGAGGGGCTGGCCACTACAACCACGACGAGATCGAAACCCTTCTCCATCCCGGTCTCGTAGAGGAGGGGTACGTTGTATACCACGAAGGAATCCGGGTCGGCCGCGAAAGCGCGGGAAAACTCCAGTTCGGCTTCCCTCGCCACCCGCGGGTGGATAATGGCGTTCAGGTCGCTCCGGGCCTTTTCGTCCGGGAAAATCAGCTTCCCGAGGGCAGCCCTGTCGAGAGAGCCGTCCTTCAGAAGGACTTTGGGGCCGAACCTCTTCACAATCTCGCCAAGCGCCGGGGTTCCCGGTTCCACTACCTTCCTCGCGAGCAGATCGGCGTCTATGACGGTGACTCCGAGCTCCTCGAAGAAGGAGGCCGCGAGAGACTTGCCGGTGGCTATGGAGCCGGTCAGGCCGACCCGCTTTATGGGGGTTTCGGGCATCCGGCGTATCATCGAAGCCTCCCGATATAGGAGCACATCCTCCCCGCGTCGCCCCTGCGGTGAGAAAAGAACAGCTTTTCTTCGCATCTGGTGCAGAGGCCGAGGGTGGAGATATTGCCCGGCGAAAGCCCCGCCTCGGAGAGCTCCCCGGCGCAGTAGCCCGGAAGGTCGAAGAAGAATTTGCCGGCTTCGCCAGCACGGAAACACTCTGGCCGTTTCGCCCCCGCGAGGGCGACCTCGGGGCCGACCTCGAAGCAGCAGGGTCCGATGGAGGGGCCGAGGGCGGCGACAATCGACGATGGCCGCGCGCTCTCCCTCTCCATTTCCCTGACCGCAATAGCGCAAATCCCCGCGACGGCGCTTCGCCACCCCGCATGCACCGCTGCGGTGATGCCGCTGGTTTCATCATAGAGAAGCACGGAAAGGCAGTCCGCGGTCTTCACTCCGAGGAGGATTCCGGCGGGGGGTACGCCCGTCCAGCCGTCCGCCGAGGGCTTCTTTTCCTCGTCGAAAGGCGAGACGAGACGTACCCCGTGAACCTGCCGGAGCAGGCGAAGCCGGTTCATCTTCTCGCCGCGGGCGAGGGTTTCGGGAATGCCGGGAGCCTTGAAATCGCCGAAGGAGCGCGTGGTGAAGCCGTGGACCAGCCCCGAAAAACCGGCGAGAACCGGCGCCATGACAACCCCCTCTATTTCAAACCATCCGGATTTGTGTATTATTGTCCGATGCTCCAAAGAAATATCCTCATCTTCGCTCTCATTCTTTTTACAGCTTTTTTCCCGGCCCCAGAAGCGTTTTGTTCAGCGCCGGAGGAAAAGGCCGCCTCTTTCATCGGGGAGGAGGCCAGGTACGACGTAAGCTGGTCGGGAGTGGCGGCGGGCACCGCGAAGCTTACCGTAAAATCCGGCGAGTCCGGACAGATTCGTTTCAACGCCATCGCCAAGACCAATTCCGGCGTCGGCATCCTTTACCCCCTGAACGTGAAATACGAATCCAACATAAATCCCGCCGATTTCGGTTCCACTCTCTTCACCACCTCCGGCAAGGAAGGGTGGGGCGACGAGGTTGAGCGGCGGGTGGAGTTCGCGGGCGCAGAGTCAAAGTACTACAAGGACGGGAAGCTGAAGAAAACCCTTGAGATTCCCCCCGATGTCCGCGACCCCCTCTCGATGATCTATTATTTCCGCCTCGTCACCCTCCCCGAAGAGGGGCGGACTTTTCCCTTCAAGATAGCGGACGGCAAGAGCGTCGTTGACGGCACCCTTAAAGTCCTCGGCCGGGAGAAGGTGAAGACCCCGCTGGGCGAATTCAAAACGGTCAAGGTAGAGCCCCAGATGAAGGGGATAAAGGGGATTTTCGGCAAGAGCCCCGACGCCCACATGTATATCTGGTTTTCCGACGACGACCGCCGCCTGATGGTGAAGATACTGAGCGAGGTTTCGGTCGGCTCCTTTACCGCGCTTCTTTCGGGTCTTCAAGGGGCCACCCTTCCCCACCAAGAGCCCGTATCAGAGCTGCCAGCTCTGAAGGAAGAGGCGCGGTAAGGGTTATCTCCCTGCCGTCCGAGGGGTGGCGAAAAGAGAGCTTCCAGGCGTGAAGCGCCTGCATCTTTTCGGAAGAAAGCCTCCTCCTGGCTTCATAGTCCGCTATCCCCTTCGCCCTTTTTACGCCCCCGTAGAGCGGGTCTCCAACCACCGGATGGCCCGTCGAGGCCAGATGAACCCTTATCTGGTGAGTTCTCCCGGTCTCGATAACGACCTCAAGCAGAGTCGCCCCTTTCAGCGGAATCAGGGCCTTCCACCGGGTCAGGGCGCTTCGCGAGCGGGGTGCGTTTACCGCCATCTTCTTGCGGTCGGCGGGGTGCCTGCCTATCGGCGCGTCGATGACCCCTTCCCCCGAGAGATTTCCCAGCACCACGGCGAGGTAGACCTTCTCCATCTCCCGGCTCTTGAACTTCTCCTGCAAGGAGCGGTGCGCCGCGTCGTTTTTAGCCACCAGAAGGACGCCGCTGGTGTCCTTGTCGAGGCGGTGGACGATACCCGGCCGGAGCACCCCCCCTATGCCGGAGAGGTCCCCCACGCGGTGCAGAAGGGCGTTGACCACCGTGCCCGAGGGGTGGCCCGGCGAGGGGTGGACCACCAGCCCCCTCGGCTTGGCGATGGCGATGATATCCTCGTCCTCGTAGAGAACGTCGAGGGCCAGCTCCTCGGGAAGGGCGGAGGAGGGCTCCGGCTCCGGCAGCTCGACGCGGAAGGTCTCGCCGCGCGCGACTTTTCGCGAGGGGCGAAGAACCCTGCCCCCAAAGGTTACCAGCCCCCCGGCTATTAGCTTGTGAATGCGGGAGCGGCTGAGCTCGGGGCGTTCCCCGGCGAGAAAGCTGTCGAGGCGCGGGTAGTCCGCCTGGGCGGTTATTTCGATTATCTGACGTTTTTCCAATTTTACCGCCCTCAAAGGGATTTCAATAATTTCCCGCGAAAGTATAGAATGATCTTGAAAAACTGTTGCGAGCCCCGTTTTCGGCGTCGCGCGCTCGCTCAAGGGCTCGCCGTAGCGCTGCTCTGTCTCGCCCTCTCGCTCCGCGTCTCCTTGAAACCGTGGCTTCTCACGACGTTTTTCAACAGAGTCATGGATGTTAAGTATCGACCAGTAAGATTTTCTGGTCAAGCCGCCATGAAATTTCGGGAAAGGAACGGATGAAGCTCAAATTCACCAAAATGCACGGCCTCGGAAACGACTTCGTACTCGTGGACTGCCGCGAAAGCGATCCGGGAAACTGGACGGAGCTGGCGCAAAGACTCGCCGATCGTCATTTCGGGATAGGGTGCGATCAGGTGCTCCTCCTCCGGGATTCGGAGGTCGCCGATTACAGGATGGAGATAATAAACGCCGACGGCTCCCAGGTGGAGATGTGCGGGAACGGGATACGCTGCTTCGCCCTCTACCTAAAGGACAACGGCCTCATAACCGGCGACGAGGCAAGGGTGGAGACCCTCGCGGGACTCCAGGTCTGCAAGCTCTACGGCGACCTCGTCGAGGTGGACATGGGCGAGCCGGAGCTTGAAGGCCGCCGGATACCCGTGGACGCCGACGGCGTGGTGAAGGAGTACCCCCTCCTCCTCGGCGACACCAGCGTCCTCGTTACCTGCGTTTCGATGGGCAACCCCCACGCCGTAATCTTCGTGGACGACGCCGAAAGATACCCCGTGGCCGAAATGGGGCCGCAGATAGAAAACCACCCCTTCTTCCCCCGACGCACCAACGTCGAATTTGTGGAGGCGCTTTCCCGCACGCGCCTTCGCATGCGCGTCTGGGAGCGCGGCTCGGGGCAGACGCTGGCCTGCGGCACCGGGGCCTGCGCCACGGCGGTAGCCGCCTTCTGGACCGGGAGGGCTGAAAGGGAATCGGAGGTGATCCTCGACGGCGGGACGCTGAAGATAAACTGGGAGGCGGAGTCGAACCATGTATTCATGACCGGGCCGGCTGCAACTGTCTTTGAAGGCGAATTTTACCTCTAAATCCGGCGCGTTATTTCCGCCCCCGGCGTCGTCATGTCCTCGCTCAAGAGCTCGCCGTAGCGCTGCTACTGCCTCGCCCTCTCGCTGCGGGATTCCTCGCCGGAAACGGAAAAACGCGCCGGTAAATGCGCCTTGCCGCGCCGTAGCTTTAGCGAAGGCGGGTCGCCGAAATAGTTTGCCGGAGGTTAAAGAACAAACTGCCTTTTGACGCTCCAATTCCTGTTAAAATCCCCGGAATTTTCGCAACGGCTTGACATATAGCCAAATAATCCTTATTTAAACACATCCTTCCGGGCGGTTTTCGCCCGTCCACCCTTGACATTTGCAGGCGCTACGAAATGGCGATGGATTATTACGAGATTCTCGGGGTCGAGCGGAGCTGTACCGCCGACGAGATAAAAAAGGCCTACCGCAAGCAGGCGATGAAGTACCACCCCGACCGCAACCCCGGCGACAGCGAGGCCGAGGAGGCTTTCAAAAAGTGCGCCGAGGCCTACGAGGTCCTCTCCGACAGCCAGAAGCGCCAGATGTACGATCTCCACGGCGTCGAGGGGCTCAACCAGAAGGGGATGCACCACGGTTTCGGCGACTCTTCCGACATCTTCAGCGCCTTCGGCGATATCTTCGGAGACATCTTCGGCCAGATGGGTTTCGGCGGCGGGCAGGGAAGGCAGCGGCGCGGCAGGGACCTCCACCACGAGATTTCCGTCAATTTAAAAGAGGTCATAGAGGGCGGCTCGCGCAAGATTAAGGTAAAAAAGCCCGCCCCCTGCCCCGAGTGCCACGGCAGCGGCGCGGCGACCCCGGAAGACGTGGAGGTGTGCGCCGTCTGCAAAGGCAGGGGGTCGGTCACCCGCGTCATTCGTCAGGGTTTCGCAACCTTCCAGACCTCCGGCCCCTGCTCCGAATGCAACGGCCACGGCAAAAAGATAAAAAAACCCTGCGAGGAGTGCAAGGGCGGGGGAATGACGAGGATAGAGAAGGTGGTGAACGTCGATTTCCCTCCCGGCATCGAGACGGGGCAGAGAATCCGCCTCGAAGGCGAAGGCGAGCAGATACCAGAGGGAATGCCGGGCGATCTCTACATCTCGCTCCACGAAGAGGAGAACGACCGCTTCGACAGGCGCGGACTCGACCTCTACGGCCCCCTCTACATAGATCTTTTAACCGCCCTTAAGGGCGGGCAGATTGAGACCGAAGGGCCCGAGGGCGAACCGGTGAAGATAAAGTTTGAAGAGGGCGTCCAGTCGGGCGAGATGCGGAAGATAAAGGGGCGCGGAATCCCCATGCTCCACCGCAAGCACGCTAGGGGCGACCTCTACCTCCACGTCTTCGTCCGCACCCCCGCGGGGCTCTCAAAGACCCACAAAAAGCAGCTCGAAGAGCTTCTCGCCACCTTCCCCAAAGCCGAAACCGAAAAAGTCGCCTCCTCCAAAGGCTGGAAAGACTGGGTAAAGGACAAGATCGGAGGGTAGGAAAGGCGGGGCGTATTTTTACTTCTCTTCCCCGAACTTCTTGTTTTGCGCGGAAAGCTCCACGGTTTTTGCGATTCTCTTCCGGCGGGTCTCCGGTGTTTTTGCAGTGTTGACCCAGTAGACGAACGCCAGTTGCGACGAGGGGGCGAATCCATTGAAATTACTCAGGGCCTCAGGATTTTCGGCCAACGCTTCCCCGAGGCCGGGGGGAAGGGAGAAGCTTTTGCTTGAGGGGACGATGTTGTTTAACTTCATCCCCTCCCTGTACGTCTCAAGACCCCGGTCCGACATCTTTTTTTCCGAGATCATTTTCTCCGCTCTTTCGATGTTGATCTCGGACCAGGAACTTTTTGATTTCCGAGGGGTGTAGCGCTGGATGTATTTTTCTTCGTCGAGGCTCTTTACCTTCCCGTCAATCCAGCCGAAGCAGATCGCCTCTTCAACCGCGTCAGTATATGGAACGCTTGGCTTGCCGGTGTGTTTTTTATAGTTCAGCAGCCAGATTTCGTTTTTCGTCCGGTGATTCGCCTCCAGCCAGCCGCGCCATTCCTCGCGGTTTTTTGCGTACAGGATTTCACCCGCGTCCATTTTTACTCCGGCCTTACCCCGCCGGTGTCTAGCATGACCTGGCGCTCGAAGTCGCTGGGGTTGGTGGCGGCGGAGATCGCGGTCTCGTAGGATATCTTGTTGTCCTTGAAGAGCCACATAACCGCCTGGTCGAAGGACTGGGTCTGGTAGGTGTCGTGGCCCTGCTCCAGCACGTCCTTCATGTGGAAAGTCTTCATAGGGTCCTTGATGCACTCCTCCACGGTCTTGGTCATCCTGAGTATCTCGCAGACGGGAAGCCTTCCCTTGCCCTCCTTGAGGGGGACGAGGCGCTGGCTTATCGTGGCGACGAGGTTCTCGGCGAGGCGAAGGCGCACGAGGGACTGCTTCTCGGCCGGGAAGACGCCGATGAGGCGGTTGATGGTCTTCTGGGCGTCGGTGGTATGCACGGTGGAGAAGACGAGGTGTCCGGTCTCGGAGGCGCGAAGGGCTGTGTCTATCGTCTCGGTGTCGCGCATCTCGCCGACGAGGATTATGTCCGGGTCCTGACGGAGCGCGGCGCGAAGGGCTATGTTGAAATCGGCGGTGTCGAGGCCTATCTCGCGCTGGCTTATCGACGCCTTCTTGTTTTTGTGCATGAACTCGATCGGATCCTCGATGGTGAGGATGTGGCATTTGCGGTTCTCGTTGACGTGGTTTATCATCGCAGCGAGGGTAGAGGATTTTCCGCAGCCGGTGACGCCGGTGACGAGGACCAGTCCGCGCTCCTCCTCGGCTATCTTTTTAAGGACCGGCGGCAGCCCGAGCGCTTCCACGGTGGGGATGTCGAAGGGGATGGTGCGAAGGACGAGGGCGAGGGAGTTTCTCTGCTTGTAGATGTTTACTCGAAAGCGGCTCACCCCCGCCAGAGAGTAGGAGCCGTCCCACTCGCGAAGCTCCTTGGGGTTTACCGGCGGGTAGATGTCTTCGAGTATCGTCTCGGCTATCGAAACCGTGTCGTCCTTTGAAAGCACAGGGCTCTTGGCCTCCATGAGCTGGCCGTTGACGCGAAGGAGTATGGGGGCGCCGACCTTGAAATGAATATCGCTGGCGTGCGACTGGTGGGCGAGTGTGAGTATTTTGTGAAAGACGTCCTTGTCCATCTGCTTCTCCTCGGGGGTGATTGCCTGAAAAGTCGTCACCCTTCATCATACGGAATTGGGCGGGTATTTCAATCGTCCCAAACGAAATAGACGATAATTTTACTGATTGCTCCCGGCGGACGCAAAAGTGCGGGAGTCGCTAAAGAAAGATGGCGGCAAAAACGATGGCGAAAAGAAGTGAAAAAAGTTCAAAGGGCGATCCGCGCCTCAAAAGAGAGATTGTCGGCCCGAGGGAGGGGGGGCAGCGCCTCGACATCTACATGATCGGCGTTTTTGACGGCCTCAGCAGGAAACAGGCGAAAAAGCTGATCGACCAGTCGAAGGTCTCGGTGAACGGAAAGATCGAGATAATGGCCTCCCACGAGGTCGTCCCCGGCGAGAGGATAGAGGTGCGCTTCGATCCCCCCGAGGAAAAGAGAAAGCCGCCGGAGATAAAGCTTCTCTACCGCGACGAGCACTTTCTGGCCGTAGACAAGCCCTCCTTCATCCCCTCCGGCGTCACAATGGACCCCGGTAGGCTCACGGCGGAGCTTCTCGCAAAGAAGGCTTACGGAGCGAAGCTAAAGCTCCTCCACCGCCTCGACAAGGACACCACCGGCGTTCTCCTCTTCGGGATAAACGACGAGGCGACGAGAAGCATTCTTGAGGAATTCCGCAAGAGGATGGTGGACAAGACCTATTTCGCCATAGTCTCGGGCAAGCCGCCGGAAAAATTCGACGACGTGCGCCACATCAAGGAGGTTCCCGGCGGAAGGGTGGCCTCGGTCGCAAGCGGCGGGATGCGGACGGAGACCTCCTTCACCACCCTCGCCGTGGCCAACGGCTGCGCCCTCGTCGAATGCCGCCCCAAGACCGGCAGGATGCACCAGATACGGTTGCAGCTCTCCGCGAGGGGCTTTCCGATACTGGGCGACGCCCTCTACGGCGGCGCTCCGAGGGTGAGGATAGGCGAGGAGGAGCTTGAGATACCGCGTCAGATGCTCCACGCCTACAAGGTCGCCTTCAACCACCCCGCCAGCGGCGCGGAGATGGAGATATGCTCCCCCATACCCGAGGATTTCGAGAGAATCGCAAAGGCGCTCTTCGGAGTTGTTTCGGTGCTGAAAAAGAAGAGGTGTTAAACCCCGCGTTCCCGCTCCGGCCAGATGATTCTGTGAAGCTGTAACTGGAGGCGGGCGTCGAGCCTGTCGCGCACCATCCATTCGGCGAGGAGCGCGGGGGGCAGGGTTTCGACCACCGGCGAGAGGCTGACCCGGCAGCGCCCCGCGATCCGGTTTCTGATAACTTCAAGAGCCCAGAGGTAGTCCTCCTCCGAGGTGAGGACGATCTTTACCTCGTCCTCTCCCTTGAGCCTTTCGAGGTTCTCCCACAGGTTCCTGTCCGCCATCCCCGAGCCGGGGGTTTTCAGGTCCATGATGACGTGGACCTCCTCCGGCACCTCGTCAAGGGGAAGGCTGCCGTTGGTTTCGAGTAGCACCTTCGCGCCGCCCCGCACCAGAAGGCGCAGCAGCTCCGGCGTTCCGGGCTGTAGGAGGGGCTCTCCTCCCGTCACCTCGACGTAGGGGGCCTTTAGTTCGAGCGCCCTTCGGGCCACCTCTTCGACGGGAAGCTCCTCCCCTTCCCCGAAGGCGTAGCGGGTGTCGCAAAAAGAGCATTCGAGATTGCACCCCGAGAGGCGGACGAAGGCGCAGGGGTACCCGGCAAAGTGGGATTCGCCCTGTATGGAGAGGAAGATTTCGCACAAAAAGAGTGTCTGCATCCCCCGAAAGTAGCATAAACCCGGCGTCCCCGGCAACGCGCCCTTTCCCAGGGGGTTAATTGAAGGCCGGGGGGTTGCATTTTTCGCCGTTTCAGGCGACTATTTCCCGGTTTAGTCATATTAGACGGTTCAGGCAAGGGTTTTCGTTCCCACGCCCTCCGGTGCCAGCGAGTGAGAGAGCAAGCAAGGTTCTCCCTTGCAAGGAGTTGAAATGAAAGAGGTTCTTTCCGGAAACGAAGCGATAGCGCGAGGCGCGTACGAGGCGGGAGTCACCTTCGCCGCCGCCTACCCCGGCACGCCCTCGACCGAGATACTTGAAACCATTTCCGCCAGGTACCCCGGCGAGATCTATTCCCAGTGGTCGCCGAACGAAAAGACCGCCCTCGAATGCGGGGTGGGCGCTTCGATGGCGGGCGCGCGCACCCTCGTCTCGATGAAGCACGTCGGGGTGAACGTCGCCGCCGACCCGCTCTTCACCGCCGTCTACACCGGCGTAAAAGGCGGCCTCGTGCTGATCAGCGCCGACGACCCGAACCTGCACTCCAGCCAGAACGAGCAGGACAACCGCAACTTCGCCAAATTCGCCAAGCTGCCGATGCTGGAGCCCTCCGATTCGCAGGAGGCCAAGGATTTTCTTAAGGCCGCCTTAGACATCTCGGAGGCTTTCGACACCCCGGTCCTCTTTCGCACCACCACCCGCATCTCGCACTCCAAGTCGGTGGTCGAGCTTGGCGAGCGGGAGGAATATCCCTCTACCGGCGAGATCGACCGCAACACCAGAAAATACGTCATGCTTCCCGGCCACGCGAGGCAGAGGCACCCGCTAATCGAGGAGAGGCTGAAAAAGATCGCCCAGCTCGCCGAGACCTCGCCGCTCAACCGGGTCGAGTGGGGCGATACCCACATCGGCATAATTTCCTCCGGCATTACCTACCAGTACGCGAAGGAAGCCCTTCCGGGGGCGAGTTTCTTAAAACTTGGCATGACCTGGCCCCTCCCCGCGAAACTCATCCGCGATTTCGCCTCCAAGGTAAAGAAGCTTATCGTAGTCGAGGAGCTCGACCCCTTCCTTGAAGAGCAGATACGCCTTCTCGGAGTGAGGGTAGACCACGGCAAGGACCTCTTCCCGATACTGGGCGAGTTGGAGCCCTCCTGCGTGACCGCCCTTCTCACCGGCGTAGAGCCGAAGAAAAAAGCACCCGCCGAGGGGCTTCCCGTGAGGCCGCCGGTGCTCTGTCCCGGCTGCTCCCACCGGGGCGTGTTCGCGGTCCTCAAAAAGCTCAAGGTCTTCGTCTCCGGGGACATCGGGTGCTACACCCTCGCCGCCCTGCCGCCTCTGGAGTCGATGCACACCTGCCTTTGCATGGGCGCCTCGATAACGATGGCCCACGGCATCTCGAAGGTAATCGGAGAGTCCGAAGACTACAAAAACAAGGTGGTCGCGGTCATCGGCGATTCGACCTTCTTCCACTCCGGCGTAACGGGCCTTATCGATCTCATCTGGAACCGGGGCAATGCCGTCGTCGCCATACAGGATAACCGGATAACCGCCATGACCGGCGGGCAGGAGAACCCCGGCTCCGGCCATTCGGTCTCCGGAGTCGAGTCCCCCGCCATCGACCTCGAAAAGCTGGTCATCGCTCTCGGAGTCAAGCCGGAGAACGTCCGCGTGGTGAGCGCCTACGACCTCAAGGCCCTCGAAGCCGTCTTCCGGGAAGAGCTGGAAAAGCCCGAGCCCTCGGCCGTCATCACCAAGGACCCCTGCGTCCTCCAGTACCGCGTCAAGGGCGAGCCGATGAGGGTTCTTGCGGAGAAGTGCACCGGCTGCAAGAGGTGCATAGGCGTCGGCTGCATCGCCGTTTCCATGATGCAAAAGGGGGAAGAAACCTTCGCGGCCATCGACCCGAATTTCTGCACGGGATGCACGGTCTGTGCTCAAGTCTGTAAAGCAGAAGCGATTATTCGTTAAAACCCAACCGTAAAGGATGGTTTAAAGATATGAAGACAACCAATATCCTGCTCGGCGGCGTCGGAGGACAGGGAGTTCTCCTCGCCAGCAAAGTCCTCTCCGAAGTCGCCCTCCTCGCCGGGCTCGACATAAAGCAGAGCGAGGTTCACGGCATGAGCCAGCGCGGCGGCTCGGTGGTCAGCCACGTCCGCATCGGCGAAAACGTACGCTCGCCCATCGTGCCCGAGGGCGAGTGCGACATCCTCGTCGGTTTCGAGCCGCTGGAGGCCCTGCGCTACGCCCACAACGTCAGGGAGGAGGGCGTGATAATCTTCGCCACCGAGAGGATAAACCCCTCGACGGTCTCGGCGGGCTTCGCGAAATACCCCGAGGACGTAGTGGAGAAGCTGGGAACCTACGGCAAGAGGCGCATAGCCGTTGACGCGGGGGAGCTCGCCGAAAAGGCGGGAAACAAGAGGGCGGCCAACGTCGTGCTTGTCGGAGCGCTTTCACGGCTCTTCGACGCCATACCGGAAGAGCTGTGGAAAAAGGCGGTAGAGCGCAGCGTCCCCCCGAAGGTTCTCGCCCTTAACCTCAAGGCCTTTGAACTGGGAAGAAGCGCCGTTTGATCTGATAAAACTTTTCGGTTCCCGGAAGAGGCCAGGCCCGCAGCATTTTTTCTCAATGCTTGCGGGCTTTTTATTTATTATTGGCCAGTCAATGCGACTCATGGTAGATTGACCCCCTGATTTTCGTGGTGTTTTTAAAACGCCGCTTTAAAGGCGGCGGGGGCGGGGAATGGAAGGTTTTTTCCGCCTTTGCGCCGGACCCGTAAAGCGGCAAGTTTTTTTGGTTTAACGAAAACCCTTGGAAAGGAGACAGCAATGACAGGAAGGCTTTCAAGAATTTTCTGTGCGGGACTCGGGCTTCTGGCCGTATCGGCTACCACCGCGCTGGCGGCGGACCCCATTCGCATCGGCGCGATCTTTTCCGTCACCGGTCCCGCGTCCTTCCTCGGCGAGCCCGAGAAAAACACCGCGAAGATGCTGGAAGAGCAGATAAACAAGAGCGGCGGACTTCTCGGCAAAAACGTTGAAGTCATCGTTTACGACGACGAGACCGACGCGACAAAGGCCGTCACCGCCTTCGACCGCCTCGCCAAAAAAGATCAGGTTGTCGCGGTTATAGGCCCCAGCACCACCGGCAGCACCCTCGCCATCGTGCCCAAGGCCGAAGAGTCGCAGATACCCCTCTTTTCCGCCGCCGCCGCCAAAAAGATAGTCTCCCCCGTCAAAAAGTGGGTCTTCAAGAGCCCCCAGAGCGACGACCTCGCGGTCAGGCGCATATACAACCACGCCAAGGGCGCGGGCATAACCAAAATCGCCATCATCTCCGCTTCCGACGCTTTCGGAGCCGCCGGACGCGAGGAGCTTCTCGCGATCGCCAAGACGGCCGGGCTCGACATCGTCGCCGACGAGGTTTTCGGGCCCAAAGACACCGACATGACCGCCCAGCTTACGAAGATAAAGGGCACCGACGCGCAGGCGATAATCTGCTGGGGCACCAACCCCGGCCCCGCCGTCATCGCCCGCAACCGCGTACAGCTCGGCATCTCCATTCCCCTCTACATGAGCCACGGCGTGGCCTCGAAGAAGTTCATCGAGCTGGCCGGGGCTGAAAACGCCGAAGGGATAATGCTCCCCGCGGGCAGGCTTATCGTCGAGGGCCAGGTAGCCGACGACCACCCCCAGAAGAAGGTAATCTCCACCTACAAGAAGAATTACGAAGAGACCTTCAAGCAGGATGTCTCGACCTTCGGCGGCCACGCCTACGATTCCCTCATGCTGGTGGTCGAGGCGATAAAGCTCGCCAATTCCACCGAGCCCGCCGCCATCCGCGACGCGCTTGAAAAGGTGAAAAAGTTCTACGGCACCGCTGGAGAATTCAACCTCTCCCCGGAAGATCACAACGGCCTTAACGAAGACGCCTTCGTAATGGTCAAGATCGTGGGCGGCAACTGGCAGATGCAGAAATAACCGTCAAAGCGCCGGGAGCCCGGTCCAGGCCGGGTTCCCGGATTCTTTTTTGTTCCCCGCACCGGCGCTCTTTCTTTCTCGCATACCGCTTCTCCGGAGGATAAAAATGAAAAAATATTTTTCCCGGTATTTTCTGGCGGGAGTTTGCGTCCTTGCGATTTTTGCCGCCGCCAACGCCGCCGACACGATAAAGATAGGCGGAATTTTCTCGGCCACCGGCCCCGCCTCCTTCATAGGGGAGCCTGAGAAAAACACAGCGAAAATGGTGGAAGAGGCGATCAACGCCGCCGGTGGAATCAACGGCGCGAAGATAGAGTTCATAATCTACGACGACGAGACCGACGCGACAAAGGCGGTGACCGCCTTCGACCGGCTGGTAAAGATGGACAAGGTCGCTGTAATCGTCGGGCCGAGCACCACCGGCAACACCCTCGCCGTGGTTCCCAAGGCCGAGGAGGCGGGGATACCTCTGGTCTCCTGCGCCGCCGCGAAGAAAATCACCTCGCCGGTCAAGAAGTGGGTCTTCAAGACCGCGCCCAGCGACGAGCCCGCCGTGAGGAAGATTTACAAGCACGCGCAGGGTTCCGGCATAAGCAAGCTGGCGATAATCACCGCCTCCGACGGCTTCGGCGCGGCAGGCCGCGAAGAGCTTCTGTCCATCGCCAAAGAGATGGGAATCGAGATCGTCGCCGACGAGGTCTTCGGGCCCAAGGACACCGACATGACCGCCCAGCTCACCAAGATAAAGGGCACCGCCGCGCAGGCGATCGTCTGCTGGGGAACCAACCCCGGCCCGGCGGTCGTCACGAGAAACCGCGTCCAGCTAGGCATTAAGACCCCCCTCTATATGAGCCACGGCGTGGCCTCGAAGAAATTCATAGAACTTGCCGGAGCCGAGAGCGCCGAGGGCGTGATGCTGCCCGCGGGCAGGCTCATCGTCGAGGACCAGGTCGCCGGAGACCATCCCCAGAAAAAGGTTCTCTCGACATATAAAAAGAATTATGAGACTAATTTCAAGCAGGAGGTCTCCACCTTCGGCGGCCACGTCCGGGACGCCGTCCTCCTGATAGCCGAAGCGGTGAAGATTTCCGGTTCCACAGAGCCCGCCGCAATCAGGGACGGTCTCGAAAAGGTCCGGAAGGTCTACGGCACCGCGGGCGAGTTCAATCTCTCCGCCCCGGATCATAACGGCCTTACGGACGAGGCCTTTGTTATGGTAAAAATCACCGGCGGCGACTGGCGGATGATGAAGTAGCAAGAAGTCAGGAACTTTGTGACCCAGGGACAGATTCTTCAATACCTTATTTCCGGTGTGACGGTGGGTTCCACGTACGGCCTGGCCGGGCTGGGATTCACCGTCATTTACAACACCACGGAGATAATCAATTTCGCCCAGGGAGAATTCGTCATGCTGGGCGGAATGCTGGCCGTTTTCGCCATGCAGTGGTGGGGGCTCCCCCTGCCGCTCGCCGTGGTAGCGGCGGTGGCCATAGTGACGGCGATAGGAGTTCTCATCGACAGGCTCACCATACAGCCCGTCCGCCACCGGTCGCCGATACACCTCGTAATCATCACCATAGGAATCTCCATCCTTCTTAGGGGAGGGGCCATGCTCCTCTTCGGGAAGGACACCTTCTCCCTTCCGCCCTTCACCGGCGGCTCGCCGATACTCTTCCTGGACGCGGCCATACTCCCCCAGAACCTCTGGGTGGTGGGGACCGCGATTCTCGTCCTTATCGCGATGAAGCTGTTTTTCGAGCTGACCATCACCGGAAAGGCGATGCTGGCCTGTTCCTACGACGCGAGGGCCGCCTCGCTGATGGGAATAAACGTCGGGACGATGGTGACCCTCTCCTTCGCTTTTTCGGCGATGTCCGGCGCGATAGCGGGCGTCATTCTCGCCCCCATAACCCTCACCTCCTACGACGTGGGGATACTGTTGGGTCTCAAGGGGTTCGCCGGGTGCATCCTCGGCGGCCTCGGCAACCCCTTCGGAGCTGTGGCCGGGGGAGTGCTCCTTGGCGTGATTGAATCGCTCGGCGCGGGGCTCTTCTCCTCAGGTTACAAGGACGCGATAGCCTTCGTCCTCCTCCTCGGACTCCTCTTCGTCCGCCCTTCCGGCCTTTTCGGCAAGAAGATGGGAGAGCGCGTCTAGATGGGCCCGGGTTTTTTCAGCCGGAGGATTGTCGGCCTCATGTTTTTCGCCCTGGCCATTCTCGTCATGCCCAAAACGCTGCCGAACGATTATTACCTGACGGTGCTTATCTTCGCGGGCCTCAACTCCATTCTCGCTATCGGCCTCAATCTCCTTTTGGGCTACGCGGGGCAGATATCGCTCGGCCACGCCGCCTTTTTCGGCCTTGCCGCCTATACCAGCGGAATCCTCACCGCCACCCACGGCTGGCCTTTCCTGGGGGCGGCGGCGGCGGCAGTCTTTCTCGTCGGGGGCGTGGCCTGGCTTATCGGGAGGCCGACCCTGAAGCTGAAGGGCCATTACCTCGCGATGGGAACCCTCGGCTTCGGCATCATCGTCTACATACTCTTCAACGAGGCCACCGCCATAACCGGCGGCCCCTCGGGATTCTCGGGAATACCCAAGCCCGTAATGCTCGGCTGGAAACCGGTAAAAGACCTGGAGTTCTACTACCTCATCTGGGGGATAGCCTTTCTCATCTTCCTCCTTTCGCAGCACATAATGCTTTCGCGAAACGGCAGGGCGCTACGGGCCATCCACACCAGCGAGGCCGGGGCCTCGGCGCTGGGGATAAACGTCGCTGGGTACAAGCTCTTCATCTTCGTGGTCAGCGCCCTTTACGCCGCCGTGGCCGGGGTCCTGTACGCCCATTACGTCACCTTCGTCTCGCCGGGGACCTTCGGCTTCCCCTTTTCGGTGCAGCTCGTGACGATGGTCGTGCTCGGCGGCATGGCGAGCCTCTGGGGTTCGCTGGCGGGGGCGCTCTTTCTCACTACGCTGCCCGAATTTTTGCGCATGGTCGAAAATTTCGACATCGTGATCTACGGAGCGATACTGGTCCTTTGCATGATCTTTTTACCCGGCGGGCTGGCCGAGGCGATACACAGGATTGCCTCCCTGTTCGTGAAGGTCTTCCGGCGCATCGGGCTCTTCTCAAAGCGGGAGGGGGCCGGGTGAGCGCGGAGTCCGCGTTTTTCTCGGGAAAGGGAATCTCCCTCGCCTTCGGCGGCCTTTGCGCCCTCTCGGAGGTGGATTTCGCGGTGAAAAAGGGCGACCTTCACGCCATAATCGGACCAAACGGCGCAGGCAAGACCTCGCTTTTCAACGTCATCACCGGTTTTTACAAGCCCCAGACCGGCTCGATAGCCATTGAGGGGAAAGATATCTCCGGGCGGGCGACCCACGAGGTCGCGAAGGCCGGGATAGTGAGGACTTTCCAGCATCTCGAAGTCTTCCAGAACATGTCGATCATGGACAACGTCCTCACCGGTTGCCACCTGCACGGCGGCTACTCCCTCTTTGATTCCCTTGTCCGCACCCCGCGCTACTTCGGGCGCGAAAAGGCGCTCCGCGAGGAAGCCCAGAGGTGGCTGGAGTTCGTAGGGCTTGCCGACAAGATAGAGTCCTCCGCTTCGGCGCTCCCCTACGGCTCCCTTCGCCTCGTGGAGATAGCCCGGGCGCTCGCCGCCGGGCCGAAGGTGCTCCTTCTCGACGAGCCCGCCGCAGGGCTAAACATGAAGGAGACCTCCGCCCTCGGCAGCCTCGTCAGGAAGATAGTGGACGGCGGAATCACCGTGGTGATGGTCGAGCACGACATGGAACTGGTGATGAACGTCTCCGACATGATTCTGGTGCTCAATTTCGGCGAGGTCATCGCGGAAGGGACCCCGGCGGAAGTCCAGAAGAATCCACAAGTCATCGCGGCCTATCTGGGCGAGGACTAAGGAGGATGCCAAAAACTGCTGCGAGCCCCGTTTACTGCGTCGCGTGCTCACTCGAAGCTCGCCTAACACCCGGTTATGCCTCGCTTCTCGCTCCGCGTCTCCTTGTAACCGGGGCTTCTCGCGATGTTTTTGGCAACCTCCTGAATTCACAGAAAAACAGCCATGCATTAATCCGGTCAGGTGGTAAAAATTGTTAAGGGTAAAGAATCTCGACGTCTTTTACGGGATGGTCCACGCGCTTAGAAACGCGACCATTCACGTCGCGCCCAGGGAGATCGTGGCCCTCATCGGGTCCAACGGCGCGGGAAAGACCACCCTTCTGGCGACTATCTCCGGCCTAATACGCCCCGGAAGCGGGGAGATATTTCTCGACGGGAAGAAGATTACCGGCTCGCGGCCCGACAGGATAGTAAGCGAGGGGATAGCCCACGTCCCCGAAGGCCGGCGCGTCTTCAAGCCGCTTTCGGTGGAGGACAACCTCCTGCTCGGTTCCTACCACCGCTTTAATTTCCGGACCTCGGCGGCGATCAGGAAAGAGGTGGACGAGGTCTTCGGACTCTTCCCCCGCCTCGCCGAGAGGCGAAAGCAGGTCGCGGGAACCCTTTCGGGGGGCGAGCAGCAGATGCTGGCCATCGGAAGGGCGCTCCTGTCGCGCCCGAAGGTGCTGATTCTCGACGAGCCCTCGATGGGTCTGGCTCCCAAGGTGATACGAGAGATCTTCCAGTACGTAGAGGGGCTCCGGCGCGAGAGGGGGCTTACCATACTCTTCGTCGAGCAGAACGCCAAAGCGGCCCTTCGGATCGCGGACCGGGGCTACGTTCTTGAAACCGGGAAGGTGGTTCTGGAGGGGAGCGCGGCTGAGCTGCTGGTGAACCGCGACGTGCAGCGCGCTTACCTCGGCGGAGAACAGCACGAGTAAAACCGGGAGGTGAAAATTGCTCTGAGCCCCGGTCACAAGGAGCCGCGCAGCGAGAGGGCGAGGCAGTAGCAGCGCTACGGCGAGCCCTTGAGCGAGCACGCGACGCAGTAAACGGGGCTTAAGGCAATTTTGGCACATTAAAAGGAGAGGCAAATGTACTGGGAACCGGAAAAAGAGTGCCTGGACAGGGAAGAGCTCACCGATCTCCAGCTTGAACGGCTCCAGGCGACGCTCAACCGCGTCTACGCCCACGTCCCTTTCTACAGGAAGGAGTTCGACTCCCTCGGGATAGAGCCGACGGACATCAAGAGCCTCTCCGACCTCTCCCGGGTGCCCTTCACCACCAAGGAGGACCTTCGCGCCAACTACCCCTACGGCCACTTCGCCACGCCTCTTAGGGACGTGGTCCGCATCCACGCCTCCTCCGGCACCACCGGCTCCTTCGTCGCCGTCGGCTATTCTCGCAACGACCTGAAGACCTGGGGGACCCTCACCGCGCGCATACTGGTCGCCGGAGGGGTAACAAAGGACGACGTGGCGCAGATAGCCTTCTCCTACGGCCTCTTCACCGGCGGTTTCGGGCTGACCTACGGCGCCGAGAGGCTCGGGGTCTCCGTCATTCCCACGGCCCACGCTAAAATTCCCCTCCAGATCAAGATAATGCAGGACTTCAAATCCACCGCCCTCCTTTGCCCCCCCTCCATCGCGCTCCAGATACTGGAGGAGATTCAGAGGTCCGGCATCCCCAGGGCAAGCCTCTCTCTCAAGTGGGGGCTCTTCGGCGCGGAGCCGTGGTCGGAGCGGGTGCGTCAGGAACTGGAAGACGGTCTCGGGATAACCGCCACCGACAACTACGGCCTCTCCGAGATAATGGGGCCCGGAGTAGCGGGCGAATGCCTGGAAAAGAACGGCCTCCACCTCGCCGAGGATCACTTTCTGGCCGAGATAATCGACCCGGTGACTCTGCAGCCCGTCCCGCCCGGCGAGATGGGCGAACTGGTGGTCACCACCCTCACCAAGGAAGCCTTCCCGATGATACGCTACCGCACCGGCGACCTGACCCAGCTAATGCCGGGAAGCTGCCCCTGCGGAAGGACCGGGACCCGCATGCGCCCGATCCTCGGCAGAAACGACGACATCGTCGTCATGCGCGGGGCGAAGGTCTTCCCCTCCCAGATAGAAGAGGTCCTCCTGAGCACCCTCGGCAGGCTCCCCGAGTACCGCATAATCATAAACCGCGAAAAGGGCGTCGATACCGTCACCACCCTGGTCGGTCTGACCGGAGAAGGCGCAGAGGAGGGGCTGGATAAATTCCGCCGAAATCTCGAAGTGAAGCTCGGTATCGAGATCACCGCGAAATTGGCCGATCCCTGCGAATTCGGGCCCATCGAGATAAAGGCGCGCAGAATAATAGACAACCGCAACGTCTGACGGCTGTGCCGTTCGGGTTCTTTTGCGTGGTTTCCTTGACGGGGCTCCAAAGTGAGGCTTACTTCAAAAGAGCTTCAGACTGTTGACAAAGTCATTTGTGGCGAAAGAGAAGTTTTCCGCACACAAAAACAGAACAGCAAGGGTACACCAGGTCAACAGGCTTAAGATTGCGACAAACATAGTATTTTTTTCGAGAACGAGGAAGGCGAGAAAAAAGACCGGAGGAATACTGGAAGGTATTTCGAGGATCGTTTTTCGAGCCTGACGAAGTCAATCGGAGAAAAGACGAAGTTTGTCAGCAATCTGGCTTACTTCAAAAGAAGTAAGTGACCTTTGCCGGGAGGAACCCATGCCCCTCAGGATCATCGTTCCCGTGGACGGCACGGAAGAGGCGCTCGCCGGAGTGGAGGCGGCGGGCCGGATAGCTTTGGCGACCGGCGGAGAGATTACCCTTGCGCACGCTCTTTACCCCGGCTGGTTCCGCTATCTCCTCGCGCCGGAGCCCGTCTCGGGCGCCCTCATGGAGCGCGAAAGGGCGGCGGCGAGGATCGAGGTCGGGAAAGGGGTCGATAAACTCAAAAAAATCGGCATCGACCCCGAAATAAAAATCTTTGAGGGCAGACCTGAAGGGACAATCTCCAAGATAGCTAACAAATACGATCTTCTCGTTCTCGGGTCGAAGGTGCGCAGCGATCTTTGGGAGGTGCTTGTCGGCACCGTCTCCAGCGAACTTATCAGGGTGGTCCGAAAACCGATTCTCGTGGTAAAGCAATACGGCCCTCCCCCCGAATCCATCGCGAAAGACGGCAAGCTCAAAGTCCTCTGCGCCGTGGACAAATCGCCCGTCTCCGAAAGATGCGTAAAATTCCTGGAGAAGCTGAACTCGCCCGAAACCGTAATGGTAACCCTCCTCTACACCATCGACCTCAAGGAACTCGGGGTGGACGGCATGAGCGCCGAAGAGCGCTACGAAACACTTCAAAAGGCTCACCGCGAAGGCGAGGAGATGCTGCAGGGGTACGTGAAAAAGCTCGCGGTATCCGGGCATGTCGCAGCCACCGAGGTGCTGGAGGGGGACGCGGCGGCGCTGGCCTGCAAGGTCCGGGAGGAGGAATCCTACGATTTCGTGATCGTCGGGCGGCCGGAAGTCAGCGACATCGCCGGGAGGTTTTTCGACTCGGTGAGTCATCATTTGTTCCACCACTGCAACGCCCACCAGCTGATCGTCTCCTAGGAAGCTTCCATCCGGCGCATCCTTTCCGCCCCCGGCTTCGTCATGTCCTCGCTCAAGGGCTCGCCGTAGCGCTGCTACTGTCTCGCCCTCTCGCTGCGGGATTCCTCGCCGGGAGCGGAAAAACCGCGCCTGTGAACGCGCCGATTAGAACCACTGCGTTTCAAACTGCGCCCCGCGGACTCCTTGCCCTTCGCCGAAATAGTTTGCCGGACGGAGTTGGCAAAAACTCGCCATAGCTGTGGGATTCCTCGCCGGAGACGGAAAACCGCGCCTGTGAACTCGCCCGATTAAAACCACTTTGTTTTTCAGTACGCGCCCTGCGGACTCCCTGGACTTCGCCGAAATGGTCTCACCGCGAATTTTCCGAACATCTCCCCCGTTTTTAAATCCTCACACTGCAATTGAGCGCGTGTGTTTCGCTTGCGCTAACGAGGTTTTGTAATTGTGAAAGTAACTCATAATCACAAGGGCACGCGGCTTAAAATCAACCTTTTATTTTAATAACGCCGTTTTATTTTACTTGTAGAGAGGAGGGCGAAGAGGTATATTCAGGTTGCGGTATACGCAACTCCTCCCTCGGGGCTCACGGAGCCCCTCTTTTTTTGCCCAAAATCCGGGCTCTCTCCTGTTTTGACAGTTCCCCTTCGCGGAAGTAACTTTTAAGAAGTTCTTGAAAACTGCTGCGAGCCCCGTTTTCAGTAACCTCTTCAGGCATGGCAGGAAATATTTTTGTTTGAAATTCACATCTCCAGTCAAAGGAGAGCGCGATGCGAACCCTCATTTCCCTTATACTTCTCGTCTTTTGTGCTTCTCTTGCCTTCGGAGCGGTAGAGACCCGGGAGGTCTCCTACACCGCGGATGGCGTGACCCTCAAGGGTTACCTCGCGAAACCCGAAGGCGCGGGAAAGCGCCCCGGAGTGCTGGTCGTCCACGAGTGGTGGGGGCTTAACGGTTACGCGAAAATGCGCGCGCGCAAGGTGGCGGAACTGGGCTACGTCGCCCTCGCCGTGGACATGTACGGCGACGGCATGACCACCACCGACCCCAAGGTAGCCGGAGAGATGTCGGGGAAAGTCGGCAAAAACCCGGCGCTCGGCATGGCGCGCTTCAAGGCGGGCATGGATTTCCTGACGGGCGACCCTTCGGTGGATACCGGCAAGATAGCGGCCATAGGCTACTGTTTCGGGGGAACGACGGTCCTGACGGCGGCGCGGGCGGGTCTTGATCTTCGCGGAGTGGTCAGCTTCCACGGCTCGCTGGCCCCGGTGGGTGAACCGGCGGGAAAAAACATAAAGGCGAAGGTGCTGGTCTGCCACGGCGGGGCGGACACTTTCATCACCCCGGCGCAGTTCGACGGCTTTTTGAAGGAGATGGCGGACAGCGGGGCCGAGTGGCAGGTCAACGTCTATGGCAAGGCGAAGCACAGCTTCACCAACCCCGCCTCCGACGCGGTGGGCATGCCCAGCCTCGGCTATAACAAGACCGCCGACGAGCGCTCCTGGGCGGAGATGGTGATGTTCCTCAAGGAAGTGCTGGAGATGTAAGTCCGTAGCGCGCGCCGGTTATCTTTGCCCGGTGAAGGAGGCGAGAAGCCTGTCGGCGGCGGTATAGGGGTCGATTTTCCGGGCTCTGAGGGCCGCGAGGGTCTCCTCGTAGCAGGTTGTGCCCGTAAGGGTTTCCTTAATTTTCTCGTAGGCCATTTCCTTGAGCAGTTCACGGAAGAAATGGTTCCTGCGTTCCTCCATCTTGGCGGCGAGTCCCCCCGTCTTCTCCATGAAGGCGCGGTGGGCCAGAAAGCCGTCCACCACTTCCTCAATCCCGACGTTCTGCGAGGCGATCGTCTTTAGCACCGGCGGAACCCAGACTCCCGCCCCGCTCTTTCGCATCTCAAGCATGACTGTAAGCTGGCGGACCACGTCGTCAGCGCCGGGCTTGTCCGCCTTGTTGACGATGAAGAGGTCGCCGATTTCGAGAATGCCCGCCTTCATCGCCTGTATGTCGTCGCCCATGCCGGGCAGGTTCACCACCGCCGTGGTGTGGGCGAGGTCCACCACCTCCACCTCGTCCTGACCGACGCCCACCGTCTCGATAAGCACAACGTCGTACCCCATCGCGTCAAGGACGAGGGTGCCCTCGAAGGTAGCCCGCGAGAGGCCGCCGAGATGGCCGCGCGTCGCCATCGAGCGGACAAAGACGCCGGGGTCGGAGGAGTGGCGCTGCATCCTTATGCGGTCGCCCAGTATCGCGCCGCCGGAAAAGGGGCTGGAGGGGTCTATCGCGATAACTCCCACCTTCATATCCCTTTTGCGGAACTCGCCTATGATCTTGTCGACCAGGGTCGATTTGCCCGCTCCGGGGGGGCCGGTGATGCCGAGGATGAAAGCTCTGCCGGTATGGGGGTAGAGGTGCTTCAGCTCCTCGACGCCCTCGGGGTAGCCCTCTTCGAGGAGCCTTATAAGCCTCGCTCCCGCGAGCTGGTCGCCGAGGAGCGCTTTTTCCGCGTATTTCATCGTATTCCCGCCCCGGCTTTCTCTTTCGACGAACGGCTGCGTCGTTTCTCGGGCGCGGGTCTTGGCGTATAGACGATACTGCCTGCGACCGCGCGCCCTGCGGACTCCTTGCCCTTCGCCGAAATAGTTTGCCGGTTGAAAGAATGGCCCTTCCCGCTGCCCTGTCAACGACGCGACGCAGGCGGGCCTGTGTAATTTAAGGTTGAAAGTATTTAGTTTCCATGGGGAATTTACAACCCCTATAAAACTTTCAGCCGTTCTTTTTCGCGCGCCGCCGGAAGATTCCCCTGCCGGAGAGAAAAAGCGCGCCGAAAACGGCCGAGAAGAGGACGATACGGTAGAGTATCACCATCGCGAAGGGCAGCAGGGAAGCTTCCTCGTCAGTGCGGAAGTGAAACCCCTCGCCGTTCTCCGCCTCTACCCCCGTAAGGTGGCACTCGGGGCACTTCTGGCCGGTGAGATTTTCCTCGCCGTGGGCGGCCGCCCCCTGATGGCAGGAGAGGCACCGCTTTTCCTCGTAAACCTCCGAGAGGTCTCCCTTCGGGTGGCCCGAGAGTTTCCAGCTGGTGAAAGCGGCGCCAGGGTCTCCAGAGCCGCCCCACTCGTGGCACCTTTCGCAGACGAGGTGGAGATTCCCGGCGTTTACGGTCGAAGCGGAGTCTTGGGGAGGGAGCACGGAGTGAGAGGTGTGGCAGCCGGAACAGTACGGCCCCTCCTCCTGCGAGGCGTGGACGGTCGAGCTGTACCCGGCCCCCTGTTTTTCGTGGCATTCCTCGCAGTCCGCCTTCAGCTTGTCGCCGGAGGGGTGGACGGAGGGCTCCTCGGGGTGGTGGCAGTCGGCGCAGCCGAGACCGGCAGCCCCGTGGACCGATTTCTCGAAACCTTGCAGGTCCACGAAGAGGGATCTCGCCGCATCGGCGCTTTGAAGCGACTCCTCGCCGTGGCAGTTGTCGAGGCAATCCTGTGACATGGTCCCGGCAAAGACCGGCGCACCGATGAAAAAGGCAGGGAGCAAAAAAAGGAGAACTCTGCGCCGTGTCATGTCAGCGCCCTTTCGAGGATTTCCGCCAGGTCGAGCACCTCGGCTTCGCCTTCCTTTCCCGCTGCCTTCACCCCGTCGGTAAGCATCGAGAGGCAAAAGGGGCAGGAGGTGGCGATTATGGAGCACCCCGTCTCCAGCGCTTCTTTTGCCCGCGCGTCCCCGATCCGGGTTCCCTTGTCCTCCATCCACATCCTTCCTCCTCCCCCTCCGCAGCAGAAGGTTTTCTCCCCCCGCTTCTCCATTTCCCTGAGGGTAAGGCCCGAGGCGGAGACGATGCGCCGGGGCTTCTCGATATTGCAGAAGTAGCGGGAAAGGTAGCAGGAGTCGTGAAGAGTGGCGGTGCCTTCGAGCGGGGTTTTGAGCGAAAGTTTTTTGCTTTCGAGGAGACCGGAAAGGTAGTTTGAGTGGTGAACGACCTTTAAATCTCCGCCCAAATCCGCGTAGTCGGCCGAAAGAGTCTTCTGGCAGTGGGGGCAGGCGGTGACGACGGTCCTTACGCCCAGAGCCTTTATGTTTTCGATGTTCTCCCGCGCCAGCGTCTGGAACAGGTATTCGTTGCCGGTTACGCGGGCGGGCTCGCCGCAGCATTTCTCCGCGTTGCCCAGAACAGCGAATTTCACCCCGGCAAGCGCCAATATCCGCACAAGAGAGGCCACGGCGCGCTGGTACCTGTCGTCGAAGGCCCCGGCGCACCCCAGAAAGAGCAATACATCGTACTGCTCGCCCTTTTTGGCTATCGGAACCGGGAGCCCTCGCCTCTCTAACCACTCCTCGCGCTTCGACCAGCCGATGCCCCAGGGGTTGAAGTTCTTTTCGAGGTTTCTGTTGAAGGTGATGAGCTCGGGGGGCATGCGCCCCTCCATAAGCACCTCGAAGCGGCGCATCTCTATAATCTTGTAGAGCGGGTTCACGGCCAGAGGGCAGGCTTCGACACAGTGGAGGCATGCCGTGCAGCTCCAGAGGGTTTCTTCCAGTATCGCCCCTTCGCCGACGAGGGGGGAGCCGATATTCTCCTCCCCTCCTCGCATAATCCCGGCAGCTTCCCCGTTCAGCCGCGCGTTAAGGTCGTTCACGACTTTCTGAGGGCTCAGGGGCTTTCCGGTGAAGTTGGCGGGGCAGACCTTCTCGCACCTGCCGCAGCGCACGCAGGAGGAAATGTTGAGCAGGTTTTTTCGGGTGAGCTTCGAGATGTGGCCCGCGCCGAAATACTCGCTTCCTTCGAGGTCGGGGGTCGGGAAGGCCTTCGGCCTCTTCCCGTACCAGAGGAGGTTCATGGCCCCGTAGACCGCGTGGCCCATCTTTCCGTAGGGCAGGAGGGCTATCCCGGCGAGGGCGGCGAAGAGGTGGAGCCTCCAGAGGAGGCGAAGGAACTCCAGCTTTGCGTCCTGCGAAAGAAAGCCGAGGGGGAGAGAAAGCAGGTGCCCGACCGGCGACCAGAGCGCGCTTTCGGAGGGCGCCAGCGCGAGCCTGCCCGCCTCGACGAAAAAGCCGCTCTTGAAGAGGAAGCCGAAAAAGGTGAGGAGGGCGAAATCCTCCGGCCCGCTTTTAAGCTCCGGCGGCCTGGCCAGGTATCTTCTGAAAAAGAGGCGCGAGAGCCCGTAAAGGCCGAGGACGCCGGTAATCTCCAGAAAGAGGGAGACGAAGCGGGCGGCGGGCGCGGGAACGGCGAAGGAGAGCTGGACCAGCGCCACGAAAGCGAGAGGAACCAGAAAGCCGAGAAAAAAGAGGTAATGATGTACTCCCTGGGGTTCGCGCAAAACCTTCGCGTGGCCGAAGACCTCCCGCAAAAATTCGCGGAAGGAAAGGCCGCCGGAGGATTCCTGACCGGAAGGCAGGCCGATGCTGATTTTTTTAAGCCGCCGCCTCACGCCTTCGACAAAAAAAGTGAAACTTACGAGGACGAGGGCGGCGTCGAGACCGTTGGCCATTTTAAATTCCCAAAATACTGCCGTTAGCGGTTTCGGAGCTAAGTATACACCAGAGCTTTTTACAGAAGCTCTTTGAGTTTTAAAACCAGTTCCGGCCCCGCAACCGCGAAATCCGCCACGAGTCCGACGTCCGCAATGCCGAAGATCGGCGCTTCCGGGTCCTTGTTTATCGCCGCGATTATTTTGGAGTCCTTTACCCCGGCGGTGTGCTGTATCGCGCCGGAGACGCCGCAGGCGAGGTAAAGTTCCGGGGCGATTACCTTGCCGGTCTGGCCTATCTGGAGGTCGTTCGGCAAGAGCCCCTCGTCCACCGTCGCCCTGCTCGCGCCTATTGAAGCGCCGAGAAGGTCGGCCAGCTCCTCCACGATTCTCAGCCCCGCCTCGTTTTTTATCCCCCTTCCCGCGCCGACGACGATTTTGGCCTCGGTCAGGGAGGAGCGGGAGGAGGCGTGCATGCGCCGCTCGATAACGGCCACTCCCTCCGGCGGGAGAGCAAAGGAAATTTCAAGGAGGGCGGAAGCTCCTCCCGAGGGAGACACGGGCTCGAAGGCGGCCTCGCGGATGGTCACGACGGCGACGGCGGTGTTTACCGCGACCCTGGCTACTACGCTTCCGGCGAACATATGGCGAAGGTACGCCCCCTCCTCGAACCCCACCGCCTCGCTCACCATCCCGGCGCGAAGGAGTCCCGCGACCCTCGGCAGGTAATCCTTGGACTCGGAGGTCGCCGCCGCGATTACGGCGCTGTAGCCGCGTTCGCCAACGAGCCGGGCTATCGTCCCGGCCCAGCCCTCCGCAGTGAAGGTTTCTCCTTCCCCCGCTTTGGCGTAGAAGACGTTAGACGCGCCAAAGGCTCCAAGTTCCTTAGCGCAGGCAAAAGCCCCTGCGCCGGGGACGAGGAGGTCGAAGGGCGAACCTTTTTGGGCTGCGAGTTTTTGCGCGGCGAAAATCGCGCAGAGCCCGGAGTGCGCCGCCTTGCCCTCATGCTGTTCGGCTACGGCCAGTATCGTCATGGAATTTGACTCCCGGATCTTTTAAGGGTTTTCGCCGCAGCCGCAAGCGCTTCGGCGAATTCCCCGACGCTCCTTGCCATTCTTCCCGGCGCTCTTTCGGGCGGCTCGGCGAAGGAAAGGATCGTGACCGAGTTCGTCAACTCCACTCCCAAAGCGGCGGGGGTGGTCTTTTTAAGCTCTTTTCTCTTCGCCTTCATTATCGCGGGAAGAGAGGCGTAGCGGGGCTGGTTCAGCCTAAGGTCCGCGGTTATCACGGCGGGGAGGGGAACCTCCTTCACCTCGATGCCGCCGTCGATCTCCCGCGATACTCTCGCCCTTTTGCCCAGAAGCTCGACCTTGCAGGCGTTTATGGCCTGCGGCAGGCCGAGAAGCGCGGCGAGCATCTGGGCCGCCTGCCCGTTGTCGGTGTCGACAGACTGCTTTCCGGCGACGACGAGATCGGGCTTTTCCTCGTTATATACGGCGGCCAGTATAGAGGCGACGCCGAAACTGTCGGGTGGTTCGGAACACTCGACGAGCCACCCCCTGTCGCCCCCGAGCGCCAGCCCGGCGCGAAGGGTCTCTTCGCACTCGGGAAGTCCGATGGACACCAGAACCACCTCGCCGCCCTCCTTTTCCACTATCCTCACCGCCTCCTCGACCGCGTACTCGTCGAAGGAATTGAGGATGAAGTTGACGTTCGAGGAGTCTACGGATAACCCGCCGGGAGCAAGGCGAACCTTTACCTCGGGGTTCTGCACTCTCTTTACCGGAACCAAGACCTTCATGGATTTCCTCGCATCCGGCTTTTGGCCCGCTTTCGCCGCTCATCAATCGCAAAATCCTCGACGTAGAAAAACTACGCCTCCGGTTTTGCTCAGTCTTCGCGACAAAATCGCTCTCAAAATCCGTCGCGATTAACGGAGGCCTATTTACGGATAAATCATATCCAAGGGTTTGTGAATTTCGGCTCATTTAAGCCGGAACCGGCGCGGGTTGTCAATATCGCAGATTCCGGTTCGTCGGGCGGGAAAATTATAAATAAATATTTAACAGCCGCCCTTGACAGAGCGGCTATTGGCAGGCAAGTTTACATCAACGAAAAGTTCGGAGAAGTTCGGAACCGCATACGCTCTTTGCCCCCCCGGAGAGCAGCGCCGAGCTTCTCCATTTTTTTTACCTCTCGTCGATAACCCTCTTGGCCTTGCCCTCGCTTCTGGCGATCGTCCCGGCGGGAACGACCGTCACCGGAGCGGTGATCCCGATTACGTTGTGGATGCGGGATTCAAGGGTTTTGGCGAGCTTCGCGACAGTTTCCGGCCCGGCGGCGTAAACCTCCGGCTTCGCCTCGACCTCCACCTTCAGCCTGTCGAGATACCCCTTCTTGGAGACGCGAAGGAGGTAGTGGGGCTCCAGAAGGCCTATTTCGAGAATCTGCGATTCTATCTGGCTGGGGAAGACGTTGACGCCGGAGATGATCACCATGTCGTCGGAGCGGCCGAGTATCTTGTCCATGACGACGAGGGTTCTTCCGCATTCGCAGGTGGTCTGGCGAAGGCTGGTTATGTCCCTCGTGCGGTAGCGGAGAAGCGGCATCGCCCTGCGCTGTATGGCGGTGAAGATAAGCTCGCCCTTCTCGCCGATGGGAAGGGGCTTTAGCGTCTCGGGATCTACTATTTCGGGGAAGATGTGGTCTTCGTTGATATGGATGTTGTAGTGCTCGCAGGAGAAGCCGACGCCGGGCCCCATCATCTCCGTCAACCCGTAAGCCTCGTAAGCCGTTATCCCCATCCTCTTTTCGATATCCCCCCTCATCTCGACCGTCCACGGCTCCGCGCCGAAGCACCCCGCCCGAAGGGGCAGGGCGTGCAGGTCTATGCCTAGCTGCTCCGCCCTCTCGGCTATGGTCAGGGCGTAGGTGGGGGTGCAGCAAAGGACGTGAGCCCCGAAGTCCTCCATAAGGAGAAGCTGCCGCTCCGTCATGCCCGAGCCGGGGGGAACGACGCAGCAGCCGATCTTCATCGCCCCGAGAAGAAATCCCAGGCCGCCGGTGAAGAGGCCCATTCCGTAAGAGATCTGGACGATGTTCTCCGGTCTCACCGTGGAAGCCCAGAGGGTGCGAGCCATGCACTCGGCCCACTGCTCCTGGTCTTCGAGGGTGTAGGGGCCGGTTATCGGCTTGCCCGTAGTGCCCGAGGAGGCGTGGATGCGCACAAGATCCTTCATCGGGACCGCGCACATGCCGAAGGGATAGTTGTCGCGAAGGTCGGTCTTGACGGTAAAGGGCAGAAGGCTGATATCTTCGACCGAGCGGATATCCCCCGGCTTGACTCCGCGTTCGTCGAGCGCCTTTTTGTAAAAGGGGACCCTCTCGTAGACCCACCTGACCGTCTCGGCGAGCTTTTTGTTCTGGAAATCCCTCATCTCCCCGCGGGCCATGACCTCGAATCTCTCGTTGAAATATCTCATCTTCCATCCTTCGGGCAAGAAATTGACTCAATGGCGGATATTTTTACCAGAACGGAGAATTTGCGTCACGGATTAATGAGAGGCCGGGGGGATAAAAAGAAAAAGGCGGGGCAAACGCCCCGCCGAGAACTTCTCGTAACTGAGTATTATCAGAATCCTTAAAGCAAACTCGCTAAGGATAGTCCGATTACATCTTTCCGACGATCATGAATGCGATAACGAGAGCGTAAATGACCAGCGACTCGATAAGAGCGAGACCGATGATCATCGGGGTGACCAGCTTGCCGCTGGCGGCGGGGTTGCGGGCGATGCCTTCGAGTGCCGCGGAAAGACCGCGGGACTGGCCCAGCGCGCCGAATGCGACGGCGGTGGCGATGGTGATGCCTGCTGCGAGGGCGATGATGCCCTTGGTCATGTCGGTGGCTGCGCCGTCAGCGGCGAAGGCGGGCATGGCCATGGCGACGAGGGCCACGGAGAACAGAATGCGCTTGAACATGGTTTTCACCTCCTTTTCTTAAGATTTTACTGCAAATGGCGCAAAAAGTTAGGCGCCGGGGTAATTTTTTTTAATGCTCGTGAGCGATGGCGCCGGAAATGTAGACCATCGTCAGGAGGCAGAAGACGAACGACTGAACTATCGAAACGAAAACGCCGAGCATGAGGGCGAAGACCGGCACGCCGATAGCCGCGAGGCCGAAGAAGATGGCGCCGACCTTGTGGTCGCCGGTGATGTTGCCCGCGAGACGAAGGCCGAGGCTGAGCGGGCGCGCCAGATGGGAGATTATTTCGATGGGCGCCATAAGGGGCG
Source organism: bacterium (assembly GCA_004322275.1). Lineage (NCBI taxonomy): Bacteria > bacterium. The sequence continues at coordinate 30,940 of SCTA01000017.1, read as the reverse complement.
CGAGCCACCAGAAGGGCCCCATGAAATGCTTCAGGTAGGCGATGCCGTGCTCCTTGAAGCCGTAGTAATGGGTTGCGATAAACACCGTCAGGCCGAGGGCGAAGGTGGTGTTGACCGATTCGGTGGGGGGCAAAAAGCCGGGAATGAGGCCCGAGAGATTTGAGAAGAGGATGAAGAGGGCGAGCGCCCCTACGAGATGGAGGAATTTGGGCCACACTTCGCCCATCGAGTCCTCCATTATCTTGCAGATAGACTGGACCAGAAGCTCCATTATGTTCCGGATGCTCAGCTTCGAGTCGGGAACAAGGTCTTCGTCGGAAAGCTCTCCCGATTTTATCGACATCTTCGCGACCAGCGCGAGCACGATGAGGAGAACTCCGATGAGAATGCTCGTCGAAACGTGGTGGGCGGGCTCGCCCGCGTGGGCGGGAGCGGGAGCCGGGGCTTCGGTGCCCTCGACGTGCTTGGGCGCTTCGTGCGCCTCTCCCTCGGGTTTTTCCGCAAAGTGCGTTTCCACCCAGTTAAGCCCGGGAATAAACGAGGTCCAGATTATATCGCCGCCAGCGCTCATCTTGACGAGTCCTCCAAAGCCGTTATTTTTTGGCCAGTTTCCATACGGTTTCCAAAACTATCGCGGGAACGATCTGCGAAAAGCCGATCAAAAGCCCTCCCACGTCCAGATCATATACCAGTATCGCAGCGCCCGTTAAAAGCATCATGAGCGTAAACTTCAGCCAGTAAGTGGCGACGTGGACTATGCTGCCGCCGCCCTTGCCGAAAACAGCGGTCATCACCGAGGCGATTATCCTGAAGCTGGCCGCCATCAGCACGCCGCCGACTATGACCGCGAAGGCGATATCTCCGCTCCAGAAGAGGGATACCACCAGGGTTACGACGATGACCAGAAGGACGTTGAAGAGTTCGATACGGCGTATGTTTACCGGGCCGCCGATATCTCCGCCTTCGTCTTCTCCGTCGTCGAAATCCAGCTCCTCCGGAGAAAAATCGCCCTGATTTTCATCGACCGGCGCAAACGAGGGGTCCCCGCCCTTATCCCTCTCGGTCATTTTTCCGGTCCTTTTCGGCGGATTCCTCCCTTTCGATACCCTTGGCCGCGCGATAGAGCGCGCGCATGCCGGCGGCGGTTCCGCAGATCAGCCAAAAGAGGGTCTGCCATGGATAGGTGTGGAAGTACTCGTCCAAAAAAGAGCCGATTACCAACCCTATTATTACCGAAAAGCCCATTTCAAGCCCGATGGCGCTATATTTAGTCCACCCTCTGGCTTCCTCGATAGGTTTTTTGGGCATCGGTTTCTATCCATCTTCCCGAGGGCGCATAATAAAACGCCGCATCGAAAACCGGCCATTCTATAGCACGAGGCGCTAAACCGCGTCAAGGACGGGGTTTAAAATAATGAATTTTAAGGACCGGCGGAAACACTCTCCCAAGGGGATTCCCGCCGGGAATCCCCGCGAAATGCCGGTTTAAAGGCCCGCGCAAACCTCGTTTGCGGCCTCGATGGTGCGGTCTATGTCTTCGTCGCTGTGGGCGAGGCTCATGAACCCTGCCTCGTACTGGCTCGGGGCCAGATACACGCCGCGTTCGAGCATCCCCATGAAAAATTTTCCGAACCTCTCCGTGTCGCTGTCGAGGGCGGAGGCGTAGTCGATAACCGGCCCCTCCTGGAAGAAGGAGGTGAACATCGCGCCGACCCTTGCAAAACAGGAGGGCAGGCCGTGACTTGCCGTAGCTTTTACCAGCCCGGCTTCGAGGCGGGCCGATTTTTTCTCCAGCTCGGCGTAAACGCCCGGCTTCATGAGTTCTTTTAAGGTCGCGATTCCGGCGGTCATCGCCAGGGGGTTGCCCGAAAGGGTCCCGGCCTGATAGACGGGGCCGACGGGAGAGACCTTTTTCATCAACTGCTTTTTGCCGCCGAAGGCGCCGACGGGGAGGCCGCCGCCGATTATCTTGCCGAGGGTGGTCATGTCGGGGGTTACGCCGAATCTCTCCTGCGCTCCGCCGAGGGAGACGCGAAAGCCGCTCATCACCTCGTCGAAGATGAGCACTATGCCTTCCCTCTCGGTTATCCGGCGGACACCTTCGAGATAGCCCTCCAGGGGCACGATGCAGCCCATGTTGCCGGGAACAGGCTCGACGATGAAGCAGGCGATCTCGCCGGGGTTGGCCTTTATCACCTCTTCGAGGGCTTCGAGATTGTTGTAGGGAACGGTGAGGGTGTTTTTGGAAACGTCTTTGGGAACGCCGGGGCTGGTGGGCACGCCGAAGGTCATCAGCCCGCTGCCGGCCTTTACGAGAAAGGAGTCTTCGTGGCCGTGATAGCACCCCTCGCACTTTATAATCTTGTCCCTGCCGGTGTAGCCCCTCGCCACGCGGATGGCGCTCATGGTCGCCTCCGTGCCGGAGCTGACCATGCGCACCATCTCCACCGAGGGCACGCACTCTATTACGAGCTCGGCCATCGTAACCTCAAGCTCGGTCGGAGCGCCGAAGGACGCGCCGTTGTCCATCGCCTTTTTGGTCGCCTCGACGACGGCGGGGTGGGAGTGGCCGAGGATCATCGGGCCCCAGGAGCCGACGTAGTCGATGTAGCCGTTTTTGTCCACGTCGTAGATCTTCGAGCCCTTGGCGCTGGCTATGAAGGGCGGGTTGCCTCCCACGGCGCGAAAGGCGCGCACGGGGCTGTTGACGCCGCCGGGAATGAGTTCCTGCGCCCTTAAAAAGAGCTGTAAAGAGCGTGAGTGATCCATAAATAAACCTCCGGGGCTTTGACCTGGGCCAAGGCCCATTATGAATTGCTGGAATTACCGGCTTTTTCTAACATGTTCAGGTTTGTTAGGCAAGACGCTACCGCTTGAAAGGGCGCGATTTTGCGTGCTATATTACCTCATTGCGCCGCAAATACCTTCACGGCGCGAGTTTTAAAAAAAATTCCGGCTGGATGCTGGGCGGCGCCCCCGCCTGTGGAGTAGCAGATGAAACACCGTCACCTGATTACAGCGGCTTTGCTTTTTGTTCTTATCGCGCCGGTTGCCAGAGCCGCGCTGGGAGATTTCGGCGAGCCGAAATTCGCCAAAAACGTCTTCGCGGAAATCAACGCCGATCTGCGGCTGCCGGTGGGAATTTCAAACGTTACGAAATTCTCGGCGGACAAGGCAAACAACGTCTGGCTCTCCACCGAAGGAGGGGGCCTCGCCGCCCTGAGGATCGAAGGCGACACCCTGACGCGGTTCTCCACCGCCTTCCCCATCAACAAGAGCGCCTACCCGGATGATTACCTTCTCAGCAACAACACCAGCGCCATAGTCTTCGCCAAATTCAAGACCGACGAATTCTTTTTCTTCTCCTCGGACGATCCCGGCGGCAACGCGGGCCTTCAGTGGGGCAGGTACACCGACAGGGTGGATCTGCGTCCTCTTATCGAGCTTGACGGAGAAACCGATGTCGAGGTGCACGATCTGGCCACGGACGGGTCCAAGAGGGTCTGGGCCGCCTCGGAGAACGGAGTCTACGAACTGGACCTCACGACGGGAGAGACGCCGCAGCCGACGGCCGCAAGCCCCTATACCGCTCCCTCTCCCGAAACCACGCGCACCGCCGCAGTAGTCGACGCCACGCCGATTACCGGGGTTTCGAGCGCCATTTTCTACACCTGGCCCGACGGAACCACGGTAGACGGGGGCAAATGGCTTTTCTACCTCGATCCGGCGCTGGGACAAAGTCCGCAGATAATCGGCAAGCCCTTCTCCAACAGCCTCATCGGGGCCATACGGGTCGTGGGAAACGAGCTTTACGTCGTGCAGAAAAACGCGGACGCTACCGAAGACGCCAGGAAGCGCACGATAGTCAAATACACCTTCTCCGGCGGTGAATGGACGAGAAACTTCGTCGCGGATTTCTTTCCCGATCCGGGCGTTTACGACGACTCGGGGTTTAACATAAACGACATAGACGTAAGCCCCACCGACGGCGTCGTCTGGCTCGCCACGACCGGCTTCGCTTTTTTTCAGGTTCCGGATGCCGGGGTCTTCGACCAGCGCGTCTGCTACCCCGGAAACTGGGAAGACCCCGCCGACGATTACTATGACGATCCGGGCGCCGCCGATTGCACTACCGTCGGCAGCGGGTGGAGGCACATCTTCAAAAGGAGCAGCGCCATCGAGGGGGTTTCCAACGAGGCATTTCAGAATTACGGCTCTCTGCTGGTGGACAAGGGCGAAAACGCCTGGCTCGGCAGCGACGTCGGGGTTCGCGGCTTCATCTCGCGCTTTTTGTCCCTCAACGCCACGCGCTTTATCGGAATCGGGAAAACCGCGATAGTTTCCCTCGTCGATGTCGATCCCGGCACGGGAGGCTACATAAAGATTACGGTCGCGGCAAAGTCCGCGAGGGTGGACGCTGTCTTCGACGCAAACGGGAGGATGGCGCCGATAAACTTCGGCTTCACCTTCTCGGATGTCGATCCCTCGGTCACCCCGACGCCGAATCCTCTCCTCTTTCCCGTAACCTCCACCGCCGAGGGCGTGCCGATCACGGTAGAGTATTTCCGTAGCGAGGCCGATACCGTGGCCACCCTCACCGCGGCGGCGACCTGGGCGCAAATCATCCCCTTCGAGGATGATATCTTCATCGGGGGCCCCTGCTTTATCAAGACGATCTGGCTTGGCGAGTGAAAAGACGCGCTTTATTCGCTCTTTTAGCGCTTCTGGTCCCTGCGGTGTGGGCGAATGCGGCGGAGAAGCCTCCGCCCGAAGGCGCTCGCATAAAATTCAAAAAAACCCTCCATATCCAGAATACGCCCCGGGGCGAGAAGATTTTCGCCGAAACCCGCACGGTGGACAAAGGCGAGTCGATAAAAGCCATCCTCAGGGATGACTACGGCATAGGGCAGGGCGACATCCCCTTTTTCACCGAGGTCTTCAGGGATCTCAATCCCGGCGTCGACCCCGAGAGGCCCCCCGCCGGACAGCTGGTAAGGGTTCCCTTCAAGGTGGAGGCGGGAGTATCCCCGCCAGCTTTGCCTGCCGTGGCGCCTCCTCCTCCCGCGCCCGCACCCAAACAGAAAAAGGCGAGCCATACCGTCAAGAAGGGTGAAACTCTCTGGACAATTCTCACGAGGGATTTCGGGATTGACAAATACCAGGTCAAGGAGGCGCTCCAGAAGGTCAAGAATGCCAACCCTTCCTTAAAGGACGTGAACCTCCTTCTGGTCGGTCAGGTGCTGGTCTTTCCCGAGGAGCTACTGGCTGTAAAACCGGCGGAGGCTGTGCCCGCCGCCGCACCCGCCCCGGCAATCGCCGCGGTTCCGGCAGCGCCAGCGCCAGCCCCTTCGCCTTCGGCCAAACAGGCGAAACCCGAACCTCCCGCCGCCGCCCCGGTTGCCGTTTCGCCCGTTGAAGCGGCCCCGCCGAAGGCCGCGAAGGAGGAAGCGTCAGAAGCGCCCGCACAGGCTCCACCCGCGCCGGCAACAGCCGCGCAAACGCCTCCCCCGGCCCCGGAAGCACAGATCGAAAGATACCTGCCGGTGCTCGGGCTCCTTGAAAAGCTGGGGTGTAGCATCGACAGGGAGGGCGAAAGGTACATACCCGTCTCCCGGGGCCGCTCGATCCGCCTCGAAGCGAAGGATTTTCCGGTGATTTCGGGACCCGACGGGGGAAAGGTGATCATCGACGCAGGAGCGAAGCTCTCCGCGCAGATGGCGGAGGCGATAAAGGGCGCGTGGGGCTACGAGGTATTATTGCCGGGAGCCTACGCGCCGGAAGATTTTCTCGGGGCCGTTCTGAAACAGCTTAAGTTTCACGAGCTGTCGGAGGGCGCCCGCTCCGTCTCTCTGGCCGACAAAACCAGCCTCCGGGTCCGCGCGAAGTGGGCCGTCGCCCCCTCTCCCGAGGCAAAATGGGAGGGAGGGATGCATCTCATCTTCTCCGAAGGTGCCTCCATAGACCCCGGACTCGTGCGCCTCGTAAAGTCCCGGGGCTACGTCCTTCACAGCCTCGGGGGAGTGCGCGAAAGCGAGGAGGCCAGGTCCCCCCTGACCCATGCGGCAACCGTCTCCTTTGCCCCGTCGGTAGAGGGAGCGGCCGAGCTGCTCAGCATGATCGGCGTCGCCAACAGGCTAAAGCCCGCCGTCACCTGCAGGCTCGACAACGGAGTCTCCTACACGATACGGCCCAAGCTCGTCTTTGAATACGGCGCGATGAAATACGCCGTCGCGCCGGAAAAGCCCGCGAACGCCGAATCCATCCTCCTTCGTTCGGGGTACTTCACCTTCGCCTGGCCGGAAGCGGGCGACCCTCTCAAGAAGGCGGAGGACCTTTTCTCCCTCCTCGGCGTGGTTCACCGGCAGGTCGCCCTCAGCCTTCCCTCCGAAGGGGCGCTCTCCTTCGAGGCGGAGGGGCTTGAAATAGACCAGCCGTCCCTTGCTCTGGCCCTCTACCCGGAGCTCTCGGGCGAAGAGCGGGGTCAGGGCAGGATATTCATGACGAGGGCGAAGATTCCCGCCGAGGCGCTCCCCCTCCTCTACCGCGCGGGCTACCTGCCGTGGGTAGTGGAATGATTAAGGGAGCGGTGCCGCTGGAGCGGGTGTTTGAGGAGATCGCGCCGCGAAGAAAAGCGGGCGAAAAGATCGTCTTTACCAACGGGTGCTTCGACATAATCCACCCCGGCCACGTCACCTATCTGGACAAGGCAAGGTCGCTGGGGGATATCCTCGTCGTAGGTCTCAACTCCGACGCTTCGGTGAAAAGGCAGGGGAAGGGGCCGGGACGGCCCATAATGAACGAGGGCGAGAGGGCGGCGGTGCTTAGCGCGCTTCGTTCGGTGGATTACGTCGTGCTCTTCGACGAAGACACACCCCTAAAGCTCATCGAGGCGCTTCTCCCCGATTTTCTCGTGAAGGGAGGCGACTGGCCCGTCGAGTCGATCGTCGGCAGGGAAGCCGTCGAAAAGGCGGGCGGCAAGGTCCTTTCCATCCCCCTCGTCGAAGGAAAATCCACCACCTCCATAGTCGAGAGAATCGCACGGAGCCTCCGCGCCGGATAACAACGGACCGCAGCAGTTTTTACTCTTTCCGATCGCATCTGATTGATTCGTAAGCCCTCTGAAAATCAAAATCCTTCTTGCCGTGGAAGCCGCTGTGGCACTTGCGGCAGAGGGATTCCTCCGGCTTTCTGACTATTCCCTCCTTCCCTTCGTGCAGCGAGCCTTTGCCGTGGCAGACTTCGCAGCCGACCATCTGCTCTATCGCTATCCCGGTGGTAAAGATGAGCCTCGAATAGTGGCAGGAGTAGCACTCGCCGCTGGGCTTTTCTTTGGCTAAAGAGGTCCCCGAGCGGTAATGGGGGGTCCGAAGCCAGCTCGAATACTCTTTCTGATGGCACTTGCGGCAGGGGACGGTGCCGGTGCTGTACGGGCCGGCGGGGGGCTCGGAACCGGCCAAGACCGCCTGGGGTTTGGCCAGAGAGGGAGGCTTTTTGCCCGCCTGACTTTCGTTGCGCGGCAGGGATTTCGCGGCTTTGGCCGCCTCTTCCCTTCGCTTCTCGGCGGGGCTTTGGCCCAGCGCCGAGACCGCCTTCGCCGTGGCGGGGTCGTCGGAGACGGCGGAATCGAGAACGGCTATGCTGTGTTTGTAGGTCGCCGCGCCCGCGGTTACGTTCTCAAGAGCCCTGTTGATGTCGTCCTGGGCTTTTTTCAGTTTGGCGACCTCCTCTTTCGAGGCGGGGTCCTGCTTTGCCGATTCGCTCTTTATTTTGCCTGAAATGGTTTCGAGCTGTGCTCTCATGGATCTTATCTGGCTCTGGCCTATGGGCAGCTTCCAGTTCTTGGAGATAGACGCCGAATTCAGGTCCAGCACCCCGAGATGCCTGCCCCTGTCGGAGGAGCGGAGCAAAAGGGTGTCTTCGACCCTGTCGGGGTCGGTTAGAAGCCGCTGGCCGGGGCCGCCGCCGATAATGAGGTTGATTCCCTTGACCTTTCTCGCCAGCTCGTGTTCCGCGTCAAAGCCGATGTCGGTCAAAAGGATGACGAAATCCACGTCCTTTATCTCCTCAAGGGTGCTTTTCGCCGCCGCCGTCCAGTCCGTGACGGTTATCCCCATCTCCTTGTCCCGCTCCGGCATGGCGTAGGTGAGGCTGAAGACCGCGGCCCTTTTCCCTCCCCAGTCTATGTATCTGAAAGCCGGGAAGGGTCTTTTGCCGCCGGGGAGGAGGATGTTGGAGGAGACGAGGGGAAGTTTTTCGGCCGCTCCGACGGTGACAAGAAAATCGAGGCCGTCGGCGAGGTCTTTCCTGCCCACCCCCATCGCCGCGGGGTTCATCCGGGCAAGCTCTCCGGCGACGACCTTCGCCCTCTCCCGGAGCCAGGCGCGCTCGTCGCCTCCCGGCAGGTTGAACTCCTGATGAAAGAGGGCGTCGCCGCCTTCGAGGTAGACGGTATCGCGTGTTTCGGCGCGAAGTACGCTCAGCTTGTACGCTCTTCGGGCAAGACCCCCGAGCCTGCCGGATTTTCAGCCGCAGGGAAGGACTTCTCCCGAAATCCCGGAGCCGTAGACCAGCCGCGTGTTCCAGCTTTCCGCCGAAAAGGCGGGAAGGGAGATTGAGAGCGCCAAAAAAAGGGCTGCAAAGCGTGAAAACATAAAATCCTTCTTTCCTGAAGCCCGGGGGAGCGGACCCGGCCGGGTCCCAGGGGGCATGGTTATAGATAATCCAATAGACGTGTGAAATGCAACCGGGGTGTACCGCAAAGGAGCATAACACAAAAAAAGCATGTATATTTGCGCCGCCTCTTCCGTTTGTCTCACGGCTCTATTATCATGTCCGCTCGCTCATCGCTCATTTGGGCAGGTTGACGATAACGAGGATTATTCCTTATGGAAAATGGCACTCTGATCGGCCGCATCCTTATCGTGGACGACGAACATGACATAACCACGGTCCTCGGCGACGTGCTGGAGGGCAGGGGCTATATCACCACGGCCGCCCACAACGCCGCCGAAGCCATAGAAGCCTATAAAAACGACCAGTTCGACATCGTCATCACCGATCTCAAGATGCCGGGGCTGACGGGGCTGGACCTTCTGGCGGCGATAAAAAACCAGAACTCCAGCGCCACCGTTATCATAATGACCGGCTACGCCACCGTTGAGACCGCCATCGACGCCCTGAAAAAGGGCGCCTACGATTACATACTAAAACCCTTCAAGATCGGCGAGCTTTTGCAGGTGGTGGACCGGGCCTTTGAAAAGATACGTCTCGCCACCGACAATATACACCTCAAGGAGCAGGTCGCCCTGCTTAAGCTCAGCGAGGCGGTCTCCTCGAGCCTCTCCCTCGACGAAATACTCTCGATAGTCGTCGAGACGGCCCTTAAAGAGGTTGACGCCGACGGGGCCGAAATACTCTTCCGCCAGCCGGGCTCCAGGGAATTCGCGCGGAGGCTTGTGACCGGGGACTGCCAGTTCGTGGACAAGCCCTTCGCCAACCCCCTCTCGCTCGAACCTCTCCTGAAGGGGCAGGCCTCCTTCAAACGCTCCGGCGCGGGGCTCGAAGGCATAATAAACGACGGCTGCGGGGGGCATATCGGTTCGATGATTACCGTCCCCCTGCGGCGCGGGGACGAGCTTCTGGGCATGCTCAACGTCTTTTCCCGCTCCGAACGGCGCGTCTTTCTGCCGAGGGAGGAAAAGGCCCTCTTCGTGCTCGGGGAGCGCGCCGCCACCAGCATCGAAAACGCCCTCCTCTATTCCGACCTCGAAAACGCCTTCCGGGAGACCATCCAGTCCCTCGCCCTCGCACTGGAAGCGAAGGACGCCTACACCCACGGCCACTCCGAGAACGTCACCCGCCTTTGCGAGGCCACCGCGGGCGAGATGGGCTGCAGCAAGAGGTTCATCGACACCCTCCGGCAGGCGGGAATACTCCACGACATAGGGAAAATCGGCATATCGGGCGTGATACTGAACAAGCCCGGCAGGCTCAGCTCCGCCGAATACCGGATAATCCAGTCGCACACCCACATGGGCAAGAGAATCCTAGAAAACATCTCCTTTTTGCGCGACGTGGTCCCGATCGTTTACCACCACCACGAGCGCTTCGACGGCTCGGGCTACCCCGAGGGGCTCTCGGGCGACGAGATACCGCTTGGGGCGCGCATAATGCAGGTCGCGGACACCTACGACGCGATGACCTCCAACCGCCCCTACCGCAACGGCCTGCCGCACGACAAGGCTGTCGAGGAGCTTATCCGCTGCTGCGGAACCCAGCTCGATCCGAAATGCGTCGAGGCTTTCGTCAAGATGTGCCAGAAAACCGGGATGTAATGGCTTCCTTTCCGGTCAGGCTTCTGGCTTCCGGCTTCGGGACGGGGTACGCCCCCTTCATCTCCGGGACTTTCGGGACCCTGCCCGCCATACCCCTCGCCCTTGCCGGAACGCTCCTCCCTCCCTGGCTTCTTTGTGTTCTTCTGATCCTCTCCTTGCCCTTCGGCATCTACGTCTGCGGGGCGGCGGAGGGTTTCGGCGCGGCCAAGGACCCCGGTTGGATAGTCTTCGACGAGATAGTCGGCTTCTTGTTCGCCACCGCTTTCCTTAAGCCGACGCCCGCGTCCTACCTGACCGCGTTTTTTTTATTCCGCCTCTTTGATATAATCAAGATCTGGCCCGCGAACTGGTTCGACAGGAGCGTTTCCGGAGGGGCCGGCATACTTCTGGACGATGTGGTTTCGGGCATATACACCAGGCTGGCGCTGCTCGCGCTCTCCTGGCTGGGCGTACTGGCGTAGGAGCGGGTCATGCCTCTTTCGCCCGAAGAGAGAATCAAAAGAGCGCTGACGGGCGCCGGCGAGACGCTGGCGCTCGCCGAATCGTGCACGGGGGGGCTTATCGCGAGCCGGATCACCGGCGTGGCGGGGAGTTCCGAATACTTCGACAGGGGGCTCGTCACCTACTCCCAAAGGGCCAAGGCCGAACTTCTGGGAGTGTCCGGCGAGATCTTCCGGCTTTACGGAGAGGTCTCCGAAGAGTGCGCCCTCGCGATGGCCAGGGGGCTTCTGGAGCGCCACGGGGCGACGGTCGCCGCTTCCGTCACCGGCATAGCCGGGCCCGGCGGGGGAACCCCGGAAAAGCCCGTTGGGACCGTGTGGATAGCCTGGGGCGGGCCGGAAGGGCTTACGAGCGAGCTTCTTTCCCTTTCGGGTGACCGCGCGGCGGTGCAGGCTCGCGCCGCCGGAGAGGTGCTCCTCAGGCTGGCGGTTTTCGCTGAAAAAAGGAGGAGAAAGGGTTGAAACTTCTCCGCTCCTTCATTGCCCTTGAATTGCCCCCCGCGGTAAGGGATAGTCTGGAGGTTCTCCAGAAAAAACTTCGCCCGCTGGCGCGCGACATTAAGTGGACGAAGACGGACAGCGTACACCTGACTCTCTTCTTCCTCGGCGAAATAGAGGAGGAGAGGTTCGAGGCCGTAGGAAAGGCGCTCGAAGAAGGTTTCGCCATCGGCGGCCCCTTCGAGCTTCATCCCGAGGGCGCGGGCGCTTTCCCCCTCCCCGAGAGGGCCAGAGTGGTGGTCGCGGGGGTCGGAGGCGACGTAAAGGCGCTGGCGGCCTTGCTGGAAGAAATAAACAAAAGACTGCTTCCGCTCGGCTTTACGCCGGAGCGAAGGCCCTTCAAGCCTCACCTCACCATCGGCAGAGTGAGGCGCGAAAAGCGCTTTGGCGGCGTGAAAGAGGCGCTGGGGGCGGCGGAAGATTTCAAGGGGCCCTCGTGGAGGGTCGAAAAGGTTATTCTTTACACGAGTGATTTGCAGCCGGGGGGGGCTGTCTACACACCCCGTGTATCTGTGGTGATAAGGTAGACGAAAAGGGAAATTCATCGATGAGCAAGGAAAGAAACGAAGCGGTAAATCTGGCGATAGGCCAGATCGAGAAGCAGTTCGGCAAGGGCTCGATAATGCGGATGGGCGAGAACGCTACGCCCAAGGGAATCGAGGTGATTCCCACCGGCTCCCTTTCGCTCGACATGGCGCTGGGCGTCGGCGGGTATCCGAAGGGCAGGGTCATGGAGATATTCGGCCCCGAGTCCTCCGGCAAGACCACACTCGCGCTCCACGCGATAGCCGAGGCGCAGAAAAACGGCGGAATAGCGGCTTTCGTCGACGCCGAGCACGCCCTCGACATCGGCTACGCGAAAAAGCTCGGGGTAAACGTCGAGGACCTTCTCGTCAGCCAGCCCGATTGCGGCGAGCAGGCGCTCGAAATTACGGAAGTCCTAGTCCGTAGCGGCGCCGTGGACGTAGTGGTGGTCGACTCGGTGGCGGCACTCGTGCCCCGCGCCGAGATAGAAGGGGAGATGGGCGACAGCCACATGGGGCTGCAGGCCCGGCTGATGAGCCAGGCCCTCCGGAAGCTCACCTCCACGGTGGCGCGCTCCAACACCCTCCTCATCTTCATAAACCAGATACGCCACAAGATCGGCGTGATGTTCGGGAACCCTGAGACCACCACCGGCGGCAACGCCCTCAAGTTTTACGCCTCCCTGCGCCTCGACATCAGGAGGACCGGCTCCCTCAAGGAGGGCGAGGAGGCCGTCGGGAGCAGGACGAAGGTCACGGTGGTCAAGAACAAGGTCGCCCCGCCCTTCCGCAAGGCCGAGTTCGACATACTCTACGGCACCGGCATAAGCAAGGAGGGCGACGTCCTTGACCTCGCCGTAGAAAAGGATATCGTTGAGAAGCGGGGTTCCTGGTACATCTATCAGGAGACGAGGATAGGGCAGGGCAGGGAAAACGCCCGGCGTTTCCTGAAGGAAAACCCTGAAATCGTGAAAACCGTCGAACAAAAGGTGCGGGAAGTTTACGGCTTCGCCGGAGCGGCCCAGCCGGCGGGTGAAAAGGGGTAACGGATGGAGCTGAACGAAGTCCTCCGAGTGGCGGTTGAGGCAAACGCCTCCGACATCCATTTCAAGGCCGGACTTCCGCCTATCTTCCGGCGCAACAGCCAGCTTTTTCCTCACAGGGAGACGGGGCGTCTCACGCCCGATATGCTGGCGGCCCTAGCGACAGAACTTATGACCGAGACCCAGCGGGACGTCTTTGAACGGAACCGGGAAATCGACATGGGTTACGGGGTGGCGGGGCTCGGGCGTTTCCGCCTGAACATCTTCCAGCAGCGCGGCTCCATAGGCATGGTCTTCCGTGTAATTCCCACGGAAATAAAGAACATCCGGCAGCTCTTTTTGCCGAAGGTGGTCGAAAAGCTCGCGGAGGAGTCCCGTGGGCTGATTCTGGTTACCGGCACCACCGGCTCCGGCAAATCGACCACCCTCGCGGCGATGATAGACCACATAAACGCCGCGGCCACGCGCCACATAATGACCATCGAAGACCCGATAGAGTTCCTCCACAGGGACAAAAAATCGATAATCAACCAGCGCGAGGTGGGGTTTGACACCCTGAGCTTTTCCGGCGCGCTCAAAAGCGCCCTCCGGCAGGACCCCGACGTTATTCTCGTCGGCGAAATGCGCGATTTCGAGACGATCGAGACGGCGCTCACCGCCGCCGAGACGGGCCACCTCGTCCTTTCAACCCTCCACACCGTGGACGCGGGCGAGACGATAAACCGCATCATCTCCGTCTTTCCGCCCTACCAGCAAAAGCAGGTGCGCCTGCAGCTCGCCTCCATCATCAAGGGAATCGTCTCCCAGCGGCTGGTTACGCGCATCGACGGGGCCGGGCGCGTCCCGGCGGTAGAGGTTCTGGTCTCCACCGGCAGGATACGCGAGTGCATAGAGATACCGGAGAAGACCAAGGAGATACGGCAGGCGATATCGGAGGGGTATACCTCCTACGGAATGCAGACCTTCGACCAGTCGCTTCTGATGCTGCTCAGCAACAAACTCATTTCCTACAAGGAAGCCATGCGCCAGTCCTCCAACCCGGACGACCTGGCGCTAAAGATTTCCGGCATAAGTTCGACGAGCGACACAAGGTGGGAGAATTTCGAGGACACCGCCGCCGCCACTCCGGCGGGGGTCGAAAAACCCGGAGAAAAAAAGTAACCATATATCAACAGGCATACCGAGTCGCATTTGCAATGAGCCCTGAATGCGGCCCGGTAAAGAAAGGGAGATCAAATGACCGGAGCCGCAATCCGGAAATTGTTTCTGGATTATTTCTCGCGCAAGGGCCACAGGGTCGTGCAAAGCTCGTCGCTGGTGCCCCAGAACGACCCCACGCTGCTCTTTACGAACGCGGGGATGAACCAGTTCAAGGACGTTTTCACCGGCCTTGAAAAGCGCGATTATACGAGAGCGGCCTCCTGTCAGAAATGCCTCCGCGTTTCCGGCAAGCACAACGACCTTGAAAACGTGGGGCGGACGGCGCGCCACCACACCTTCTTCGAGATGCTGGGAAACTTCAGCTTCGGCGATTACTTCAAGCGCGACGCCATCCTCTTCGGCTGGGAATTTCTCACAAAAGAAGTCGGGCTCGATCCGGAACGGCTCTGGGTAACGATCTACGACGACGACGACGAGGCGATGGCGCTGTGGCTGGAGCTTACGCCGGTCCCCGCCGAACGCATAGTGCGCTGCGGCGCGAAGGACAACTTCTGGGCGATGGGCGACACCGGCCCCTGCGGCCCCTGCAGCGAGATACATTTCGATCAGGGGCCCGGCATCTACCCCTGCCCCGAGCCGGATACGTGCGGCCCCCAGTGCGACTGCGACCGTTACCTTGAGCTGTGGAACCTCGTCTTCATGCAGTTCGAGCGGGACGCCTCCGGCAAGCTCAATCCCCTCCCCAAGCCTTCGATAGACACCGGCATGGGGCTGGAGCGCGTGACCTCGGTTGTCCAGAAAAAGCTCAACAACTACGATTCCGACCTCTTCTCCCCGATGATCGATTTCACCGCCTCCCTCGCGAAGGTCAGGTACGGCGACAAAGAGGAATCCGACGTTAGCCTCCGCGTTATCGCCGATCACATCCGCTCCGCGGTCTTCCTCATCGGCGACGGCGTCCTCCCCTCCAACGAAGGGCGCGGCTACGTCCTCAGGCGGGTGATGCGCCGCGCCATGCGCCACGGGCGGCTCCTTGGCTTTACCGAGCCCTTCTTCCACAAGGCGGCCAAGGTCGTCATCGACACGATGGAGGAGAGCTACCCCGACCTTCGGGACAAGCGCGACTACGTCGCGAGGGTGATACTCCACGAGGAGGAGCGTTTTATCAGGACTCTCGACAGGGGGCTTCAACTTCTGGAGGGTGAGGTCGCGAAGCTGGAGGGGCAGACGCCGAAGATGCTCTCGGGCGAGGTGGTTTTTCGCCTCTACGACACCTTCGGCTTCCCGGTGGATCTCACCGCCGACATAGTGCGCGACAGGGGGATACTCCTTGACGAGGCCGGTTTCGAGTGCGAGATGGAGGCGCAGAGGGAAAAGGCGAGAAGGGCCTGGAAGGGCTCCGGCGAGGAGACGATAGGCGGCCTCTACCGCGAGATGCGCGACAAGGGTGTAATCACCGCCTTCACCGGCTACGGAACCCTGGAGAGCCGCGCCGAAGTAAAGGCCATCGGCGTCGAGGGCAAGCTCGCGGACAGCGCCGGAACCGGCGCTAAGGTCGAGATAGCCCTTTCCGAATCCCCCTTCTACGGCGAGAGCGGCGGCCAGCTGGGCGACGGGGGCTGCCTTGAGGGCGAGGATTTTTACGTCCGCATAGACAACGCCACAAAGCCCTTCCCCGACCTCATCGTCCTTCACGGCGTCGTGACGCGGGGCGAGCTAAAGACCGGGGACGAGGCTTCGGCGAAGGTTGAATCCGGCGCGCGCTTCGCCACGGCGCAGAACCACTCCGCGACTCACCTTTTGCAGGCCGCCCTTCGGGACGTGCTCGGCGACCACGTAAAGCAGGCGGGCTCGCTTGTCGGCCCCGACAGGATGCGCTTCGATTTCAGCCACTTCGCCCCCATGACAAAGGAAGAGATACGCAAGGTAGAAAAGATCGTCAACCGCTGGACCGCCCAGAACCACCCGGTGGTGGTCACCGAGGAGGAATACGGCGTCGCGGTCGAGACCGGCGTGACCGCCCTCTTCGGGGAGAAATACGCCGACACGGTTCGCGTCGTGCGAATGGGAGAGGTCTCGGCGGAGCTTTGCGGCGGAACCCACGCCGGGTCCACCGGAGAGATAGGCACCTTCAAGATACTTTCGGAAGCGGGCGTCGCCGCGGGAGTGCGCAGAATTGAGGGCGCGACCGGCGAAAGGGCGCTGGAGCGCTTCTGGAAGGTGGAAGAGAGCCTCGAAGAGGTCGCCCAGTCCCTGAAAGCCTCTCTCGAAGACGCCCCCGACAGGGTCAAGAAACTACAGGCGCAGCTTCGGGACCTCGAAAGGGAGATAACCGCCCTTCGCGGAAAACTTGCAAGCGGCGCTTCCGGCGATATTCTTTCCGGCAAGAGGGAGATAAAGGGGATAAGCGTACTTTCCGCCCGCGCCCCCGTTTCCGACGCCAAGGGAATACGCGAATTCGCCGACACCCTCAGAGACAGGCTGAAAAGCGGCGTCTTCGCCCTCGGCGCGGAAGCCGACGGGAAGGCGGTCATCCTCGTAGGCGTGACCCCGGACCTTACCGCGAAGCTGAAGGCCGGAGAGCTTATCGCCCCCCTCGCCGCGCTGGTAGGCGGCAAGGGCGGGGGCAAGCCGGAACTGGCGCAGGCCGGAGGGAGCGATCCTTCAAAGATAGACGAAGCGCTTGAGTCTTTTTACGACGAAGTATCAAAGAAGCTCGGTTGATAGAATGTAAACGTTAGTTCCGTTTATAAATCAGGATGGCGACGACAAAGCCAGAGCTTGATTTGGGAACGGAGGGAGAGATGTTCCATGCTGGACATAATGCGTAAGGCGATGCTCGCGGGCATAGGGGCGCTCACCCTCTCCGAGCAAAAGGCGCGGGTAATCATAAACGATCTCGTCGAGCAGGGCCGCATGTCGAGCGAAGAGGGGGAGAAGCTCGCGAAAGAACTGATGGAAAAAGCCGACGCCTCCCGCAAGGAATTCGAGGCAAAGGCGGGGGAATACGCCAGGGAACTGATGGCGAAGGTGGATTTCGTCAAGCGCTCCGAGTACGACGAACTCGTTTGCCGCGTGGAAGACCTGGAAAGGCGGCTGGCCCCCGACGAGGACGAGGGCACGGACTAGACTAAAACGCCGTGAGAAGTCCGCTTGCGGTGTCGCGATTCGCTTCCGGACTCGCCGTAGCGCTGCTACTGCCTCGTCCTTTCGCTGCGCGGCTCCTTGCAATCGGAGCTTCTGACGGCGTTTTCACCAGTAACATATAACAATAATGCATTAAAAAAAGGCCGCTTTCAGGGTGGCCTTTTTCATTGCGCGCCGTCTTGTTCCGTCCAAACTGGCGCCGTCCGCGCCGAAAAAGGGGAAAGATGCGTTTTTTTCGCTGTTTTGCGACTCTTGCCGCCCTGAGTGCGTTCTTCCCGGCGCTCTGCCTTGCTTCTTCCACGGAAGCTTCACGCCCCCCGGCTTATCTCTTCACTGTGGAAACCGTCCCGTCGCCGCCCGAGGCCGGGAAAGAAGCCCGAATATCGGTGCGTATCCTTGACCCAGGCGGGAAGCCGCCAAAGGGAATGGAGGTCAGCCACGAGCGGATGGCGCATTTCATTTTCGCCAGCGACAACCTCGAAGAGTTCCAGCACCTTCACGCCGAGGACTTCGGAGCCAGTGCGGAGGAGTTGAAAGCTACGGGCAGGTTCGACCTCAGGATGACCTTTCCCGCCGGGGGAAAATACCGGCTGGGCTCGGATTTCCAGCTTGAAGGAAACGCCGTCCACAAAGAATCGGCTCTTGAAGTCAAGGGTTCGGCGCAGGAGAAAACCCGCTGGAACTATCGCCGCAAGGCGGCGGCGGGCGATGCGGAAATATCGCTCTCGGTAAGCCCCGAAACGCCGAAATCCGGCTTCCCCGTCCGATTCGCCTTCGATCTCTCGAAAAACGGAGCGCCCGTGGGCGATCTGGAGCCGTATCTCGGCGCGGGAGCGCACATTGCGCTCTTCGGCGAAAAAAGCGCTGCTTCCGAGCACCTCCACGGAGATTTCGCGTCCCCCGGCGAAAGCGAGACACCTTCGGGCCACGGAGGGCATCACCAGGCATCCGGAAGCTCGCGCATAATCTTCTCCCACGCCTTCCCCTCCCCCGGCCGTTACCGGCTCTGGATGCAGTTCAGGCGCGCGGGAAAGGTCTACACGATCCCCTTCGATTTCGAGGTGATGTAACGGACAAACGCCGTGAGAAGTCCGCTTGCGGCGTCGCGTGCTCGCTCAAGGACTCGCCGTAGCGCTGCTACTGCCTCGTCCTTTCGCTGCGCGGCTCCTTGCAATCGGAGCTTCTGACGGCGTTTTCACCAGCAACGTATAACAATAATGCCGGAATGCAGGTCTTAAACACGGCAAAGGATTTTGACGCCGGGCAAGGAGCCCGCAGCGAGCGCGACGCAGACAGTAGCGTATCTACGTCAAGGAGCGCGAGCGAGTAGCGACGAAGCCCCGCGGCAAAAGACGAAGCCGACTTCACGATACATAGTGAAGTTTTAGAACAAATCCTTAAGCCACTTAAAGGCTATAAACGCCCCCATCGCGCTCCCCCACGATGAGAACATGAAGACGAGGAAGATGCGGCTGACCCGGTTTTTCCACCAGCCCTTCCAGTGGGAAAGCTCCTCCCAGAGATTTTCCAGATCCTTGACCTTCGGCTTTCCGACGTAGGCCTGAACCACGCCGGTCACCATCCCCGCGCCTATGGCGGGGTGGAGCACCGTTATCGGAGCGCACAAAAAGGCGCTGATGACCGTAACCGGGTGGCCGAAAGCGGCTATCGTGCCGAGGGCGGAGAGTATTCCGGGGCCGAGAATCAGCGCCCAGAGAGCGTTTTGCAGCTTGGCGGGGTCGGCGAAGAAAAATCCGGCGACCAACACCGCCACGATGAGCGCCGGTATCGTCCAGGGAAGTATTTCGGAGATAAGGGGCTTCGGGGGTATTTCGTCGAGCTTCGCGACCTCGGCGTCGGGAATGTCTTCGTAGATAAGCCGCGAAATGCCGGGGATGTGGCCAGCGCCGACCACGGCGACGATGTTCTGCCCTTCCGAGCCTTTTATCTTCGCCGCCATGTACTTGTCGCGCTCGTCGATGAGGGTGGCCTTGACGGAGGGGAGGAATTCGGAAAGCTCCTCCATCATCGCGGTCAGGGCGTCGCGCTCGCGCAGCTTGGCGAGCGCCTCCTCGTCCACCTCCACGTCCTCGAAGGCGCTGACGGCGATGGTGCTTATCAGCATGTTCTTTTTCCAGAAGCCGGTGGTGCGCCAGACGCGAAGGAGGGTGGTGCGTATGTTGCGGTCGACAAGCGCGACCTTCGCCCCGTTGTCCTCGGCGGCGTTCACCGCCTCAAGGAGTTCCGCGCCCGGCTTGACGCCGGTCTTTAGCCCCATCTTGCGCTGAAAGACGCTGAGGGCGAGGTTGGCGAGCAAAAAGGGGCCCTTGCCCTGCCGTATCGCCGCGCCGAGGTTCAGCGTCTCCCACATCCGGGGGTTTTTGAGGGTATTAAGCCTCTGTTCGTCGAGTTCGACGCAGACCGTGTCGGGTTTCAGCTCCTCGACGGTGCGGCGGACCTCCTCGACGCTCTCTTTGGAGACGTGGGCGGTGCCGACGAGGTGGACTACCCTCCCGCCGGGGAGTTCAAGGCGGGTTACTCCGCTTTTTTTCTCTTCTTCAGCCATCTTTAAATCTTTTTCTTCCAGCTCTGAGGCTTGTTCGCGTCGTCTGCCGGGCGGCTTCCGAACCTTTCGCGGCCGCCCGCGCCGGAAGTGTCCCTTGCCGGGTGGCGGTTAAAGCCGGCTCTGGCCGGAGCGGGTCCGCGCCCCCTGACGAGGTCCGCGATCATTCCTGATTTTCCGATGCGCTCGAAGTAGGCGGTGACCTTTTCCAGCGCCCTCGGGGAGTTGAGCTGCAAAAGGGATTTTTGAATCTTTGCCTCGGCCCCGGAGGGGATGAAGATTCCCTCGCCGGTCTCCGGGTCGCGCCGGGTGACGTACATGCAGGTGGAATCGGTCATGGGGGTCGGGGTGAACTGCTGGGCCTGCTCGATGGAGCGCCCCCTCTGCCGCACGTAGCGGGCCAGATCGAGGGCGTCTTCGAGGTTGGAGCCGGGGTGGCCCGCGATAAGGTAGGGGATGGGATAGAGCTCCTTCCCGCACTCCCGCGCCATCTGCTCGAAGAGCTTGAGAAATTCGGTGTAGACGCGAAGGGGCGGCTTCTTCATCAGCCGCAGGGGGCGCGCCGAGACGTGCTCGGGGGCGATCTTCATCTGGCCTCCTACGTGGTATTGGACAATTTCACGAAAGAGCCGCCTCTGCGGCCCCAGAACAAGAAGGTCGTGGCGGAGGCCGGAGGCGATGAAGAGGTGCTTCACCCCCTGAACCCTCCGCACCGAGCGAAGAAGTTCCAGATAGGGCGCGCCGGAGGTTTCGAGGTTTTTGCAGACCTCGGGGTAGAGGCAGCTTTGCCTCTCGCAGCCGAAGCGCCCCTCGCCGGAACCCTTGTTGCATTTTGTCCCGTACATGTTGGCGGTGGGGCCGCCGATATCGGGAATCGTCCCCCGAAAATCGGGCCGAAGGGCGATTCTCTGGACCTCGCCCAGTATCCCCTCCGCCGGGCGGCTGACGATCCCCTTCCCCTGATGGGCGTAAAGGGCGCAAAAGGAGCAGCCCCCGTAACAGCCCCGGTGGGTCACGATCGAGAAGCGCACCGTCTCTATCGCCGGTACTCCGCCAAGCGCCGCGTAGCGCGGGGGAACCGCCCTTGAGAAAGGCAGTTCGTAGAGGGAGTTAAGCTCCTCCGGGGTCAGCGGGTCGGCGGGCTGGTTCACGACGACGAAGCGCGCGCCGTGGGGCTGCGCCATCTTCGGCGGGTAGGGTTTGGAGGCGGCCTGACGGAACATCTTGTGAAATTCGTAAAAGGAGTCGTATTCCTTGATCGTCTCTTCGGCGGAGGGGAGGAGCAAAACCCCCTCCTCGGCGGGCGCTTCGGAAGCGAGATAGGCCGTTCCGCGTATCCAGCGAAGCTCCTCCGGCTTTTTTCCGGCCGAAAGCCCTTCGGCTATCGATTTTATCGCCCGCTCGCCCATCCCGTAGACCAGAAAATCCGCCTTGGCGTCGGCGAGAATCGAGCCGCGCACTTTTTGCTGTACGAAATCGAAGTGGGAGAGCCTGCGAAGGCTGGCTTCTATCCCCCCCATTACGACGGGAACGTCGGGATAGGCTTCCTTGCACCTCTGGGCGTAGACAAGAGCGGCGTGGTCGGGCCGTTTGCCGGGCACTCCGCCGGGCGAGTACTCGTCGTGCTCGCGTTTTCTGCGGTCGGGGGTGTAGTTCGCGACCATGGAATCGACGTTTCCGGCGGTGACGCCGAAAAAGAGGCGCGGCCTGCCGAAACGGCGGAATTCCTCCGCGCCGGTCCATTTGGGCTGGGAGAGAATTCCCACCCGGTAGCCGAGAGATTCGAGATAACGGCCGATCATCGCCGAACCGAAGGAGGGGTGGTCCACGTAGGCGTCGCCGGTTACGATGACGACGTCGAAACGGTCCTCTTCGTTTTCCGGCGCTTCCGGCAAAAAAGCTTCTGACAAGGGGACTCCGATGCGTGATTTGTAAAAAGGCTTCTCAAAATAAGGCCTTTATGCTCCTGTGTCAATCACTGCCGGTTCAAAAGAGGTCTGCAGAAAAACTTCGGGAGCTTTCTCTTTTAGGGAGACAGGCGGCACAAGCGGTGTCAGAGACGCTGACGGCAGGGTTCCCGGCGCGTCTTTCCGTTCCCGGCGAGGAATCCCGCAACGAAAGGGTGAGGCAGTAGCAGCGCTACGCCGAGCCCTTGAGTGAGGACATGACGACGCCGGGGGCGGAAAGGATGCGCCGGTTATAATTTACCTGAACGCAGTATCACAATGGCCAGCCCCAACCCCATAACCCCCGCCAGCAGAAAACCCACTATTCCGAAGACCGGGAAATCCCACAGCAGCGGTCCCTTGCCGGACTGGGTGACGAAGGCGCTTCCGACGATGAGCGCGCCTATTACTATGCTGAGGCTGAGGCGGTTCGTCACGCGGTCCATCTCGGAGAGCATGTTGTCGTAGCCCTTGTGGACGAAATCGATTGAGAGGCGGGATTCAAGAATCCGCTGGAGTATCCGCGAAACCTGCGAGGGAAACCTCTGCCCCATGTCGCGGTAGTCGTGCAGGGCCTTTTGCATCAGCTTCATGTGGCGGCGCGGGTCCAGCCGCTTCAATAGGAGCTTTTGGGCGAAGGGCAGCGCCTCGTTCAGGATTACCGTCTTCGGGTCGAGGTGCCGGATGACTCCCTCGGCCACCAGCATCGTCCTGCCGAGCATGACCAGCTCAGGCGGCACCCGCACCTTGTGGCGAAGGCCGATACGTATCCCCTCGCCCAGAATCTCGCCGATGCGAAGGTCGCCGAGCGGCCTGCCGTAATAGGGCTCGATAATCTCCCTAAGGTCGCGCTCGAAGGCCCGCTCGTCCACAACCTCCTCGCAGTAGCCGATCCTTACGAACTCCTCGACGAGAGCGGCGTAGTCCCTCGAAATAACCGAAAAAAGGAGGTTTCCGATGGATTCGCGCATCTCCTCGCTCAGATAGCCGATTGCGCCGAAATCCAGAAGGGCGAGTCTGCCGTCCGCGGTTATGCGTATGTTTCCGCCGTGGAGATCGGCGTGGAAGACGCCGTCGATAAGCACCTGCTTTATCACCGAGCGGGCGAGCACGGAGGCCATCTTCGAGCGGTCGGCCCCGATGGCCGCTAGGGCGGCGTCGTCGGTGGGCGAGACCCCTTCCACCTCCTCGAAGACGATTATGCTCTCGGTGGTGTAGTCCCAGAGGACTTCGGGTATGAGGATGTCGCCTTCCTTCGCGGTTTCCCTGCGGAGCCTCTCGGAATTGGAAGCCTCCAGGAAAAAATCCAGCTCCCGGCGAAGCGACCTTGAGAATTCGTCGAGGATGACGTGCAGGTCAAGCTCCCGCGTCTCCTCCACGTAGCGCTCGGCCGCCGTCAAAAGAAGCTGGAGAACGGACAGGTCGAGGTTGATTATCTTGCCGATGCCGGGGCGGCGGATCTTCACCGCGACCTTTCGCCCGTCCTTTAGCCTCGCGCGGTGGACCTGCGCAATGGAGGCGGAGGCCAGCGGCTCCTCCTCGAAGTACTCGAAAAGTTCCTCAAGGGTTTTGCCGGTCTCGGAGTGGATGGCCCTTTCGACCTTTTCAAAGGAGATGGGGGCGACTTTCTCGCGCAGTTTCTCGAACTCGGCGGCGAAAGGCTCCCCGACGATGTCGGGCCTCGCGGAGAGAAGCTGGCCGAGCTTGACGAAGGTAGGCCCAAGCTCTTCCATCGCCAGGCGGAGGCGCTCCGGGGCGGTAAGAGCCTCGTCGTACTTAAGCGGCCCCCGTATCCTCTTGGCTATCGGCGCGTAGCCGGTGAGCCGAAGGTCTCTGACGAAATGCCAGAAGCCGTGGCTGGAGAAAACCCCGACTATCTCGCGGAGCCTCCCCGCGAGCATGTAAGTCTGAGCTAGCCGGGAGAGCCTCAACGCTTCTTACCCCTGCGGCGGCCCCTTTGCTCCCGCGCCTTGGGCTCTCCGGGCTTTTGCTCGCGGGGCTTTTGCTCGCCCGGCCCTCGCTCCCCTTCCTTGGGCTTTCGCCCTCTCGCCTCCCTCTGTCCGGGGAATTCCCTGGAGCCGGGTTTCGTCTCGCGCGAAACCGGCAGCTCCGGCGGCGGCAGGACGGTGAAGTCTATCTGCCTTCTCGATTCGTCCACCCTCTCCAGGATTACCTCTATCCGGTCGCCGATGCGGAAGGTCCTTCTTCCCCGCTCGCCCATCAGGGTCTGCTGCTCCTCGTTGTAGTGGTAGAAATCGTCTTTCAGGCTTGAGACGTGGACCAGCCCCTCCACGAAATACTGCTCCAACTCCACGAAAAAGCCGAAGGTGGCGACGCCGGTCACGAAGCCCCAGTAACGCTCTCCGACCTTGTCGGCCATGAACTGGCACTTCTTCCACGCCACCGCCTCCCTCTCGGCCGCCTCGGAACCTCTTTCGCAGTCGGAGAGGCGGGGGCACTCCACAGAGAGCATCTCCCTCAGCTCCTCCTTCTTTTTTTTCGGGATCCCCTTCGGCTTTATCGCCATTTTCAGTATGCGGTGGACGAAGAGATCAGGATAGCGGCGGATGGGCGAGGTGAAGTGGAGGTAGTGGGTGGAGGCGAGGCCGAAATGGCCGAGATTCTCATAGTGGTAGACGGCCTTTTTCATCGTCCGTAGCATCACCTGGTTGATCATCCGCGCCTCGGGCTTGCCCTCGGTCTTCTCCACCAGAGCCTGGAAGTCGCCGGGTTTCAGTTTCCCCTCCGTGCGTATGAAATAGCCGAAATTGTGGATGAATTTCTTGAACTCCTCCACCTTCCCCGCGTCGGGCTCCTCGTGGATGCGGAAGGGGGCCGGAATCCCCTTGTCTTCGAGAAATTCCGCCACCGCCTCGTTAGCGGCGATCATGAACTCCTCTATGAGGTAGTGGGCGCGGTTCCGTTCGCTGCGGACTATGTCCTCGGGCCTGCCGCTGATGTCCAGTATTATCTCCGCCTCCGGGAGGTCGAAGTCTATCGAGCCGCGCTCCTTGCGCCGCGCGCGGATAAGGCTGGCGAGGCTCCACATCCTGTGGAGGCCGTCGGCAACGTCGGCGTAGACCGTAGCCTCCTCGCAGTCCGGGTCGTCCAGAATCCTCGCCACCTTGTTATAGGTCAGCCGGTGGACGCTGCGGATAACCGCCGGGAAAAACCTCTGAGCCTTCCGCCTCCCGCCCTTCGTGAACTCCATCTGGGCGACCATCGTGAGCCTGTCCTCGCGGGGGACGAGGCTGCACAGGTTGTTGGAGAGCGCCTCGGGCAGCATCGGGAAGACCCTGTCGGGGAAGTAGGTCGAAGTCCCGCGCAGGAGCGCCTCCGAATCTACCGGAGTGCCGGGGACCACGTAGTGGGAGACGTCCGCGATGGCGACCCTGAGGATAAGCGAGCCCCCCGGCCCCTCCTCGACGTGGACCGCGTCGTCGAAATCCTTTGCCTTCTCGCCGTCGATGGTCACGAAGGGGACAAAGCGGAGGTCCTCCCGCCCGCTGATATCAGCGGCGGCGACCTTCCTCGGGAATTTTTCCGCGTCGCGAAGCACCGTATCGGGAAAATCAATCCGCACCTTGTGTTTCAGGGCTATCGCGCCCGCCTCCGCGTCCTTGTCGCCCTGATAGCCGAGTACGTGGACGACGATGCCCGCCGGCGGCTCCCCCTGCGAGGGGTAAGCGGTAAGCTCCACCTGCACCAGCTGGCCGTCAACCGCCCCGCCCAGATCGTCGAGGTGGACGTAGACGTTCTCGTTGAAACGCTCGTCCAGCGGCGCGACGAGGGCGTACTTGCCGCGCATCCGCACCTTGCCGATAATCCTCTCCGTGCCGCGCTTTAAAATCCGTATCACGCTGCCCGAGGGCTTAGGCCCGGATTTCTCAACGCGGGCGATGACCATATCGCCGTGCATCGCTCCAGCAAGCTCGCGGTTGCCGACGAAGAGATCCGGCGCGCCCGATTCGCGCCTGTCCACGAAGCCGAAGCCGTCGCGGTGCATCGAAATGCGCCCCACCACGAGCCCCACCCGTGAAGGGTGAGCGTAGCGCCCGCCCTTGATCTCCACGGCCCGCCCCTCCGTCACAAGCTCCGAAAGGAGGGCCAGAAACCTCGGGGCCTCCGTCTCGGCCACCGAAAATCTTTCCCGAAGCTCCAGCGCCGTCATCGGCGAAGGGGCCGAATCGAGGAGAAAAGAGACAATCTCTTCACGGCTTGGCATCATAAAAACTCCCCGGTCAAAAAAGCGCGGTTAAAAGGCAGACAGCCCTGTAAAATCAAGTTTATCATTATATCCCCGCAAGCGCCTCCGGCAAAGCGCGCTTGACCACCGCACCCCTCTATGATATTAGAGACAGTCCGTGCCGAAGTGGCGGAATTGGTAGACGCGCCAGGTTCAGGGTCTGGTGGGTTAACCCCCGTGCTGGTTCGAGTCCAGTCTTCGGCACCATAATAAAATCAAAGGGTTACGCGATTACGCGTAACCCTTTTTTTATCGTAAAAATACTCTGGGGGGACAATAGGGGGACAACCGGGCGGGAGAAAATTTCAGGAGAAAGGTTAAAACCCCCAATTAGGACGCACTCGGTGAATTAGCAGTGGCAAGCTACTGCTATTGTGGTTGGAAAAAATCCAAAAGCATTCAAAAAAGCCAAGAAGACCAACGTATTATCTCGCAATTATATTAGTAAATTTAAAGATCGTGAAATCAGTTGTTGCACGATAACTGATTCAGAATGGTCATTTATAATATTACAAGTTAATAATGATCTAGAAATAGTGATAGAATTAATTATCATATTTGTATTAGGCAAAAAGACTAGATGGCTATAAACAAATTGTTTTGTATAAAATGTCGGAGCAGAAAGAATTTTTACCTCTAGGTCTGTTATGGCGTTGCCCAAATTGTTTTTCATATCGTCAGAATACATAATTGGATAAGAGCTGTTGTTCAATTGCAAGGAATATCTTTTTAAAATGGTAATATAAATGTTTAGGGCATTTCTGATTTCACAAGTAGGCTTATAGAGGTATATATAAATGGTACGAGCCAATAGCATGGTAATTGCAACTGAGGCAGTATAAAAAAATGCCTGCACCTAAGAGGCCCTTCTTGCAGTATAGATGAATTGCTCATAAAAAACCTGATATGCAGAAGATGCAAGATTGCTCTCATTAGATAAGGAATTAATTTTTCCGCCAATACCCAAACTATTGGATAAAATTTCAATTTCGCTCATAACAGATCTGGCAATTTGCTCCGGGTGAAATACAATATTTGTTGGATCATTATTTAAAATGCCTTTTACATATTTAATAGAATCATAAAATATCGAACTCTCGTAGACTTGCAATGACTGAATCAGAATTTGAACAAAGAACATGGTTGTATATGTCTTCTCTGCAATCATTTCTTTTGCTGCTTCATGGTACAGGGGCTCATTGAGAGCTATATAAGAATAATCATTAGAATAATTCACATATAAAAACTTTTCGCTGTATGGAATATCCTTATTTGTTTGTGGAAGTTTGGTCGGAATATATAGCTCAAAATCGTCAACCACAAGCTGCAAGTAAGCAAATTTATCTACGACATTCTCAATAAAATGCCGACCTCGCATTGTTAAGGATAAATCTCTAGCATGTATATATTTCTTTTTATCATAAATAATTTTCATTTTAATTAAATTACTGTCCTGAACAGAGCTTAATTTTTCGATTATTGCCCAAACTTGTTCTTTGTTGTAGCCTTTCCCATGCGAAAAAATATCAATAACCTCCTGTGCTGTTATGGCCAAACCCTTTTTATCTCTGTTGTATATGACTTCTAGAATTAATCTGGGCAACCAAAAAGAATGTTTATATTTATTGTGTAAATCAGACACATTATATATATTTGGATATTTGCTGCAATTTTCACTGTAAAGTCTTTTCCCTCCTAACATAAATGCGATATTGGCCACTGGGTATTGTTTTGAAAGTCGCGGATTGGCAGATTGCGATGCGGATGTGTAATTCAATGGGTCTTTCTTCACCGATATCCAGCTATACAATTCAAAAAAAGAAATAATGTCTCTCATTCTATATCGTGACATCTGCAATACATTTTCTGCAATAGCCGTTGTTAATTCATCGTTTTCAATTAAGCTGTCAATTATTGGCTGTGAGATATACTTAACCTCATAGGTGATCTTATTATTATGTTTAATTATTTTTTTTAGTAACTGCAGCCGCTCTTTCACCACATCCTTCCAGTCTGCATTACTTAGCAAAAATGTGTTCCTATCATCAGAAAACCAATCTATTGCATGATGCTTGGTCCCTTCCTGATCGACAATCGATTTAAGCATATCATACGAATCAGTTCTTAACACGAAAAGTAAATTTAGCCCAACATCCCCTAGCGGACTTCCATTGTCTTTATGGAATCCGAAAATAGTGGATCTTACTTCGTTCATTGGGTTGTCTGTAAGCTTCGCCATGCATCTAGATGAAAATTTGTGTTTGTGGAATATCTGATCGATGTTATCAATTATTAGCAGAATTTTAAGTCCAGATTTGATCTTTATATAATTGAGCAAATTGGCAACTTCTTGTTTTTTAACATGAACTGACTTGGCTGCGCAACAATTGTTAATGATTGAATTGGTTTCTATTATGTAATTTTGATTTAGCCCCATTTTTGCCGAATATTCTTGATAGTTATTAATTTTTTCGATTATTTTCTTAGTTTTATTGCAGATAGAATCAAGAAGATTTCCGAACGTAAAGCTATCCATTTGCTCAGAGATGTGGGCATCAATACGAATATAAAATGTATCTCATTTGAAATACATTTTTTCACCTATTATTGTTAATAAATAATTAACATATGAAGTTTTGCCACTACCAACATCACCCAACAAAAATGTACATGTATTTACTGTTTTATTTCCAGTCTTTTCATGCCGTAGTACATATTTTACAAAATTATTAGGATCTATCGGGGCACCAAGCGTTCTATTGCCTTTATTGAGCATTGCCGGCTTGTAATGATTTTTATAAAACATATATGCAATATTCTTTTTATCGCTATAATTAAATTTGCTTAGAGGCAAATTTATATCTATAGGTGTAGGGAATACTGCTGGTTGGCAAGAAAATGCAATTTTCATAAATTCAGTGAACTTATTAACGCTTTGTGCTGCTTTTGAATCATGAATTGTCGAGGCATGCGCATCGGCCTCTGTTCGTCTCATAAAGCATAAAAATTCATTCACCTTCATTTTTAGCCCTCAAAGATGCAGTAGAATTAAAAAAACCGGCCATTACTGTGCATATTCTATCAACCTAATCTAGTATTGTGAAGTAGAAATTTTAGTTTTGCTCACCATAGCTTCCCACTCCTCCGCATCAAAAAACACCTTGTTTAGTACCTTGAGTATTAGACGAGGGTATTTCCCCTGAGAGTGCCATTTGTAGGCGGTGTGCTTGGATATGGGCATTTCTCCGGGCTTGGCCTTGCTGATCTCGATGAGTTTCACGGTTTGATCTCCTCTGGGTTTCTGTTGTCAGGTTTTGCCCAAAGGATGCATTACGGTACAAACACTGGCAAGCGTTAATTTCCCTTTTACGCAGATGGTTTCTATTGCGCTATGTACCGTAATTGTAAGGGTTTAACGTTATCCCTGAAACGGATAAAGCCGCCAAAACTGGCGGCTTCATCAAAGTTGAATTTACGATGTATTGGCCGATTATCTAGCGGACTTTTTTGCAGCTTTTTCGGCCTCTTCTTTTTCATTGAAAGCGTACACGCGGCAAAGCTCGGAGCAGAACTTTTTTCGTCCTTTTCTCTGCACTACCGTGAATTTTCCGCACCTCTCGCAAAAGCTGTAATATTCCTGCCCGCCTAGCTCTAAAAATGTCAAAAAAACCATGCTGATTACGGCATTCCACTCGAAAATATGTCGCGGATCGTCGTGATTAAAACTAAATGCCCTTATGAATTTCATTTTGCCGTTTTCGATAATGTAGCCGCTGGCAATTTTCCATGAATGCCCGATTACGTTGTGTTCGAGGACTCCTGAAAGCAGAATATCCCTTTTATCCGCGACGATCTCAGGAAGTGCCAGCTCCCACGGTTTATTGATTTCCGATAATTTTTTGAAAACTCCCCTGATTCCTTCAATTGTCACGTTTACCGGCTGTATTGCGCCGGCCAGCGCTTCGGTCTGAAAATCATTTATGGATTTTATTCTCGGGTCTCTTTTGAAGCGAAATTTTGCGTATCCTTCGCTAAAACTTAATTGAGGTATTTCCTGCGAAAGTTCGGGCCACTGGTCGATAAAGGGCTTTTCTGGATTCGCTGAATTTTCCATTTTTTCGATGAGTTTTAAGGATGGTTCATTCGGCTTAATTTCAAACTGTAAATCAAGGATTTTGACCGCCTTTTCCGCTAATTCTCTGAAGTCTTTTGCCCGTAAATCCTCATTTAAAAACCTTTCAAGCCATTCGCCGCACGCCCACATTTTCGGATCGATTTTTTGCGCATTTTTTACGGGTTTTTTCTCGATTTTTTTCGCCATTTTTATTTCCTCCGCGAATTAAAAATTCGCTTTTTTAGCCCATTTCAGGCGAGTTTTTGCCGCAAATTCATTTAAAAAAGGTTTTTGAAATTATTAGTTGATTTCCCCATGATTTTTTATGAAATTTTCAATTTTTTTATTTGAAAAAATTGATTATTTTTTCGGTTTTTGATTTCGGCCTCAATATTTCGGCGGAAATATCGACCGCTTTTCGTAGCGCATTATCCGATAAATGCGCGTATCTCTGCGTTGTAGCCGCGTCTTTATGTGTTAAAAGTTTTTGCACAACATAGAGGTCAATACCTCCTGAAACAAGCGCACTGGCGAAGTGGTGATGGAGGCCGTGAAAGCGGAAATTTGACGGCAAATTTGCGGCCTTCCGAATTTCAGCCCATGCGCCCCTTATACACTTCCGTTTTCCGCCTGTTTTCGAGGACGGAAAAACCCATAAACTGTTGGATTTCGGAAGTGCTTTTATGACTTCGGCGGCTTCTTTTGAAATCGGTAAATTCTGGTCGGTTCCGCCCTTCGGATTTCTAAGGGTTATTATCTTCCTATCCACGTCCACGTTGGACCATTCCAGCTTGAAAATCTCGCCCCTTCGGAGCCCGGTATAAAGCGCGAATTTGATGACCGCCGCCGCGCCCTGATCCGGCC
>SCTA01000016.1 GCA_004322275.1 bacterium | reverse complement strand
CCCCTCACGCCCCCGCCGCAGCGACCGGTCGCTCGTAGAGCGAGCGGCTCCTTCCGGGCCGATTTCTTGGGTACTTCTTTCTAAAAGAAGTACCAAGGGGAGTGGGGCAGAGCCCCACAACTATTGAACTACATTAATGTTTTGGCGGATTTTCGCTTCGCTCAATCGCGACCTACACGCTAAAAGAAGTACCCAGGGTGCGGGGCGCGCCAAGCCCCGCTAGCTGTAAAAGTGCGAAGCACACAAAGATAAGTCACTGGATTCCCGCCCTTCGGGCGAGAATGACGGGTTATTTCATGGTTTCCCGCCTTCGCGGGAATGACGACCGAAGAATGGTGCGTTACGCCGCTTCGCGGCTAACGGCACCCGCGAAAAGCCATAGACCGTTGGGCTAAAGTCCATCCCACATAACTATCCGAACCATACATGCAGACAATCTGCCTTTAGAAGAACATGAAAAAGCCGTTGATGAAGTAGACTACCCCCACCGCTCCGAGCGAGGTTCCGGCCAGCCAGACCATTTTCTTTTTGAGCAGCGCGGCGATGGAGGAGAGCAGGATCGCTATCTGAAGGTAGATTACAGCTATCCCGAAGGTCTGCCCATGCTTCTGGGCGTCGTTGCGCACCTCCTCAAACCTCTTGGCCTCCGCCATTATCTCCTTTTGCTCGGCCTTGTAGGTCTCGACCTTGCCCGCGTACTCGTCAATCAGCTTTTGGTACTCGACAAGGGCGGCGGGGGTCAGCTCGGTCCCTTCGGTCTTCATTTCGAGGCGGAGTTTGTCCATCTGGAGGTCGTAAAGGTAGCTCTTTATCGACTTTGCCTGGTAGAAGGCCCACTGGTCGGAAGCCTGCGTCTGGCTCATGACGGAGCGGGTGGAGTAGCCGCCGCCCCTGAAGGTGGAAAGGGTGGCGCAGACGGCCAGAATTACTGTGGTGAGGGCCAGCCAGTTGAGCCAGGGCTCCTTTTTGTCCTGAGACATTTGCCAATACTCCTGAATACAGCCGGTCGAGGGTTGCTTTGATGGGCTGATAAATTGCCACAAAGACATTGCTTTGGGCAAGGCGCTCTTTAATGGTCTTACCTTGCCAACCGAATCCCCCTACTCTAAAATGCGAAAAAGGCGCATTATCGGGCGGTTAACTCCGCTTTCACCACTCACGGGAATCGAATGGCCCTTCGCCGTATAATCTGTTTGCTGCTGTTGCTTCTGGCAATCGCCCCTTTGGCTTTTTCGGCGGAGGGCAAGCCCGCCCCTTCGCGCGTTGCCGAGGTCTCCTACAAGCGCGACGGTAACGGCTTTCTCACGGTGGATTTCACTGTGGAAGGGCTGATGGACGGCAGGCTGAAGTCCACCCTCGACAGCGGCCTTCCTGTGCGCTTCACCTACACGGTGCGCCTGCTTCGCCTCGACAGGGGGCTCTGGGAGGGGGACTCGGTCTTTCTCACCTTCGAGCGGGTTCTGGAAAAGGACAACCTCAAAAACCGCTACATAATGAGCGACGGCGACAAGAAGATAAATTACGGCGCGGTGGAGGAGGCGCTTGGGGCGATGAGCAAGGTCGAGGGGCTGACTGTATGCGAAGCCACCCGCCTCGATACGGATTCAAAATACCGCTCCGAGATACAGGTAAAGTTCGAGGAGTTCCGCCTTCCCTTCTTCCTCCACAGGTTTTTGCCGCTCGTCTCTCTGGGCGACCTTAAAACCCCCTGGCGGAAAGACTCCCTTCCCCCGGAACTGTACCGATGAGCGCGCCTTCCCCCAAAAAGATAGCGACCATAAGACTGCTAACCAAGAAGAGGGTGGCGGTCACCGGCCTCCTCATAGTATGGCTGATCCTCACGGTCGCCCAGTGGAGGATGTTCCGGGGCGGCATCGGCGGCTCTCCCGCCGAAACCACCATCGCCTTCGGCCTCATAAACCTGAACATCGTCGTCATCCTGCTCCTTTTGTTCCTCTCGCTTCGCAACGTCGCGAAGCTCATTGTCGAGCGAAAGCGCGGAGTGATGGGGGCGCACCTCAAGACCAAGCTGGTCCTCGCCTTCCTCGCCACCACTGTCATTCCCACCACTCTTCTCTTCCTCGCCAGCGCCAGCTTTCTTTCCCTCAGCGTGGACAGGTGGTTTTCGCAGAGGGTGGATCAGGCTCTCAAGAACGCCATCGACGTGGCGAGGTCCTATTACGGCAGTGAGGAGCGGCAGGTGGCGTGGGCGGGAAGGGCGCTTGCCGACCGCCTCGAGAGCGAAACGCAGGCGAACCCCGGCGAAAAAGAGGTGACGGAGCTTTTAAGGCCCGAGCTTGCCTCTCTCGAAATTCACCATGTGAGTCTCGTGCAGAAGGGCGCTGGAAAGATCTCCGTCAACGGAGACAAGGCCCCGGCGCCGGCCCCTGTTGACGCCGAGAGCGCCGAGATACGCTCGGCCTTCGCCCAGGGGACGGCCAACAGCCTTATCGTGCAGGCCCCGGAGGGGAATTACCTGCGCTCGATAACGCCGGTGATGCGGGAGGGCAAGGTCGCGGCGGTGCTCCTCGTGGACCGCTACATGCCGGTCTGGACCCTCCGGAGACTGGAGGAGATACGAAACGGCTTCGAGGAATACAAGCAGACCGAGCTTCTGAAAAAACCGATCAAGGGCAGCTACATCCTGCCGCTCCTCTTCGTCTCGATACTGATTACCTTCGCGGCCATCTGGTTCGGCTTTTACCTCGCGAGGACGATAACCGAGCCTATAGGGGCGCTGGCCGACGCAACCCACCGCATCGCCGTCGGCGACCTCGATTTCGAGCTTCAGGTCTCGACCGGCGACGAGATGGGCAAGCTCGTTCAGGCCTTCAACCTGATGACGAGAGACCTGCGCGAGTCACGGGCCCACGTGGAGGCGGCGCAGGAGACGCTTAGGGGCACAAACGCGGAACTGGACGCCCGGCGCATCTACATGGAGACGGTACTGGAGAGGATAACCGCCGGGGTGGTGGGAACCGACCCTTCGGGGGTGATCACCGCGATAAACCACTCCGCCGTAAAGCTCCTCGGCATCTCCGGGGAGGCCGAAGGGCTCTCCTACAAGAAGGTTCTTTCGGAAGAAGTGAGGAAAATCGTAGAGGACGTCTTCGCGGAAAAGAGAAAAGAAAAGGCGGACGTGGTGCAAAAGCAGGTCGTGCTTCCCGGCGAGGTCTCGGGGCGCACCGTCATGGCCCACCTGACCACCCTTCGCGGCGACGGGGGGGCGATTCTGGGCCACGTCCTCGTCCTCAACGACCTTACCGACCTCGTACGGGCCCAAAAGGCGCAGGCGTGGCGCGAGGTGGCCCGCCGCGTAGCCCATGAAATCAAGAACCCGCTGACGCCGATACAACTCTCGGCGCAGAGGCTAAGAAGGCGCTACGGCGAGCTGCTCGAAACCCCCGACGGAGAAGTCTTGGACGAATCCACCCGCACCATCATCACCCAGGTGGACGGTCTCAAGTACATGGTCAACGAGTTCTCCCGCTTCGCCAAGCTGCCCGAGTCCAAGCCCGCCCCGGCCAGCTTCAACCCGGTGGTGGAGGAGGTCGTCTCCCTCTACCGCACGCCCCACCCCGACATAGAGTTCGACGTGAAGCTGGCGGAAGACCTCCCGACCATAGAGATTGACGTGGAGCAGGTGAAGCGGGCGCTGGTAAACCTGATGGACAACGCCGTGAGCGCCCTCGAAGAGGTGGACAAGCCCCGGATAGAGGTAACGACAGGCCACGACCCCGAAAGGGAGGTGATAAGGCTTACCGTCGCCGACAACGGCCACGGCCTCACCTCCTCGGCGAAGGAAAAGCTCTTCGAGCCCTACTTCTCGACCAAAAAATCCGGAACGGGGCTCGGCCTCGCCATAGTGAAGACGATCATGGAAGATCACAGAGGCTACGTGCGCGCCGTGGACAATCCGCCGCGCGGCACCCGCTTCGTACTGGAATTCCCCTTGCCCGGAGCCGAAGCATGAGCCGAAGAATACTCGTAATCGACGACGAAGAGGCGATACGGCAGAGCCTGTCCGCCATCCTGAAGGACGAGAAATACGAAGTCGCGCTCGCCGGGAGCGGCGAAGAGGGGCTGGTGAAGATAGAGGAGGAGGACCCCGACCTCGTGCTCCTCGACATCTGGCTTCCGGGGATCGACGGCCTCGAAACCCTGGAGCGCGCCAAGGAGCGCTTCCCCAACCTTCCCATAATAATAATGTCCGGCCACGGCACCATAGAGACCGCCGTAAAGGCCACCAAGCTCGGCGCTTACGACTTCGTGGAAAAGCCCATCAACCTCGACAAGATACTCCTTGAGATAGAAAACGCCCTCGGCCTCACCAAGCTCCAGCAGGAAAACCTCTTTTTGCGCGACAAGCAGAAGCGCGGCAAGGAGATGGTCGGCGACAGCGCGGTCCTCAGGGAATTGAAGGAGCAGATTCGCATAATCGCCCCCACCCGCGCTTCGGTGCTGATAACCGGCGAAAACGGCACGGGGAAGGAGCTTGTCGCCCAGTACATCCACGCTCTTTCCGACCGCGCCGAAGGCCCCTTCGTGGAGGTCAACTGCGCCGCCATACCGGAGACGCTCATCGAAAGCGAGCTCTTCGGCCACGAAAAGGGCGCCTTCACCGGCGCGGCGGCGAGAAGGCGCGGTAAATTCGACCTCGCCGACAAAGGGACCCTCTTTCTGGACGAGATCGGCGACATGAGCCTGAGCACCCAGGCCAAGATACTGCGCGTCTTGCAGGAGATGCGCTACGAGCGCGTCGGCGGCAGCCGCACCTACGAGGTGGATGTCCGCGTCATCGCCGCAACCAACAAAGACCTCGAAAACGAGCTAAAGGAAGGGCGCTTCCGCGAGGACCTCTACTTTCGCCTCAACGTCATCCCCGTAAACCTCGCGCCGCTTCGCGAAAGGAAAGAGGATATCGGCAAGCTGGCCGAATACTTCCTCGCCAAGGCCTCCGCCGACTACGGCTTCGAGGCCTCGAAGCTCTCCCCCGAGGTGGTCGGAGTCCTGACCGAATACGAATGGCCCGGCAACGTCCGGGAGCTTAAAAACATCGTCGAGCGCATGGCGATAATGACGCGGGGCGGCAAGATAGGCGTCGAGCACGTCCCCCCCGTGATCAAATCCACCGCGCTCGCCGCCCAGAGCTACTTCTCTTACAAAGACGCCCAGCTCAAAGACGCAAGGCGCGAGTTCGAGCGCAGGTATCTTCTCGAACACCTCGAAAAGAACAACTGGAACGTCTCGCAGACGGCGAACAGGGTGGGGTTGGATAGGTCGGGGTTATATAAAAAGATGAAGGAGTTGGGAATAGAGGTGGAGGGGGAATAAGGGTTTTTGTCCGGCTTCCTCTTTCGGCGAAGGGCTGCGTCGTTTCTCGGGCGCGGGTCTTGGCGTATTCCCGATACTGCCTGCGACCGCGCGCCCTGCGGGCTCCTTGCCCTTCACCGAAATAGTGTGCCGGATTGAAAAGAAAGTGCCGAGGGAAAAACAAAGAACACGTTATTCCCGCGACTTGTCCTCCGTAGCTTTAGCGAAGGGGGAAGGCTGGAATCCATGAAACAACCCCGTCATTCTCGCCCGAAGGGCGGGAATCCAGCGACGTTTTTCTGTATCCGGGTAGCAACTGAATGCTATTGACGCAGTGCGTTTCTATGCTAATTAATTCGTATAGAATAACTTTCCGTGAGCTTAGCCGCCATGTCGTATCAGGCTTTTGAGAAAGGTTGGAAAACATGAGGTATTCGCCCAGGTTTTTCCTTACGGTAACCGCAATCCTGCTCACGGTTTCGTGCGGCGGAGGAGGCGGCGGTGGCGGCGGAGGAGGCTCCAACACCAATACCTATTATCAGGACCTCGACGGCGACGGTTACGGCAACCAGGCCAGTTCGACAACTGCAACCACTCAGCCGGAAGGCTACGTTTCCAACGCTACCGACTGCAACGACTCCGAAGCGGCGGTAAGCCCCGTGGCAACTGAAATTTACGACGAAATCGACAACAACTGCGACGGCTCCACCGACGAGGGTTTCTCTACCTTCTACCAGGACGCCGACGGGGATGATTACGGCAACCCCGCCGTAACCGTCGTCGCGGCCACTGCTCCCTCCGGTTACGTGGCGAACAGCCTGGACTGCAACGACTCCGACACCGCCATACACCCGGGCGCCGCCGAATTGACCGACCTCATCGACAACAACTGCAACGGGACGGTAGACGAGGTATTGACCACCTATTACCGCGACCAGGACGGAGACACCTACGGCGATCCCGCCGTCACGACCAGCGCGGTCTCGCAGCCTTCCGGCTACGTTCTAGACAATACCGACTGCAATGACGCCAGTGCGGCGGCGAACCCGGCTGCGACCGAGGTTTTTGACGGCATCGACAACGATTGCGATGGCTCCACCGACGAGGGGTTCCCGTCCGCCTTCCTCGGGCTAGGGGAGGACGGAGCCGCGACCGCTCCCGCGACGATCACCGACGCGGGCAACTACACCCTCACGCTTGACGCCGGCGCCCGTGTGGTGTTGGCGGGCGTTGACGGGACGTATACACCGCCGGCCCCCGGCGACGAGGTGGTTCTTTCGATCGTGGAGGATGCCAGCTCGATCACCCTGCCTGCGGGGTTCACCGCACTTTCTAATTTCAGCGTCGTGGTCACGGTCAACGGCATCGAGCGCGAAGCCTCCTTCTGGAACGACACCTCGGGCACGGGGGAGGCGGGGCTGACGGTGTCGATACCGGTTCCCGAAGGCTCTCTCGCCGATGGGGCCACGGGAATTCTCTATTCCCTCTCATCCGGCACCCCCAGGAAAGTCGGTACCTCGGCCGTCACCGACGCAGCCGCGGCCATGCCCCGGCCAGCCGATCTTGCCGCAAGGGCGGCGAGGCCGCTGGCGGGAACCACCTCCGGCTCGCAGGAGATGAACTTCGACGTCCCCTACTCCGGCGCCTACTCGGCGGGAGGAAGCGGCGGTGGAAGCGGCGGCGGGCCGGCTCCTTCCGGCACCTTCTCAAGCACCGTCACCATAGCCGACCAGGGGTGCGTCACAGTCGGCTCGGTCGAGGTCTGCGGCCCGGCGAGGGTCGACAGGCTTGAGATAACCGAAGAGAGCACCGCCGAGATCCTCGGCTCGTGCAATTTCGGTACAAGCAGTTCGGCCACCACCGGCGTCTTGCCGCCGGGTTACCAGTTCTGGTGCGAAAGAGGCCCCATCGCGGCAGACGGCTCAACGGAGATCAAAATCTCTTCCAAGCAGGCCAACCTGCCGCTGGTGCACGTCTATCTCGTGCGCGACAGCGACGGAATCCCCATGTGGGAAGCCTATGCCAAGGCTCTTGTCCTGACCGGACCCGACGGCGCGACTTACGCCGACCCCTACCAGCAAAGGGATTTCGAGTTCGCAGGCACCAAGGAGTTCTACTTCAAGAGCAAGGAAGGCACCTACGACGACATGCGCCAAGACGCCTACCAGCCCATCGTGGACGCGGGCTACGAGACCCAGCAGCGCAATTTCGAGGCTACCTCGCCGGGCTACAAGGTCGAGGTAGACGCCCATGACACCCTCGACGCCCGCATAAAGATCGAAGAGGACGTGGTAAAGACAAAGCGCTGGAAAACCGGTGCGCAGGGCGAAACGAAGGGGAACAGGGGGTATTACGAGAAATCCGACGGCTACAAGGGCACCATTAAAGCCACGGCGACCATGCCCATAATCGGCACCAAGGTCTGGGAGATAACCGGCGACATAACCTTCACCAAAGACCCCGACAGCAGCAGTCCCGGACGGGACTGCTACAAGGTGACGGGCGGCACCATAACGCAGATCGCCTACACCTCGCCCAACCCCGCCTGCACAGGTTCGCCGGCATCTTTCACCGACACCTATCCGGCGGACACTTCCGACGGCCTGCTCTGCGTGAATTCCGAAGCGGACCCGGCAACCTACATGGCGGGCGCCTCCATCTCTTCGAGAACGCCCCTCCTTGAGCACCAGTACTCCCTTTGCTGCCCAGGGATGCCCTGCGAATCCCAAACACTGACCACAGGCGCGCAAGAGCACGAATGGCTCAACACGGGGACCTCGGAACAGACCGCGCAAGCGGACGGTTCCATGGTGGGCTCCTATGCAATGCCTCCCTACAGCACCCCCGCCTTCGAGTGGGATATAAAGCCCGACACCACGGCGGCCCCGTAAGCGGTCAGTAACTGACAAAGCACAAAACCAGGGGGCTTCCCGAATCGGGAAGCCCCTTAAGGCTGTTGACAAAGCCGCGTAGGGTGGGCTCGCTGTAGTGCTGCTGTCTCGCCCTTTCGCTCCGGGATTCCTCGCCGGGAACGGAAAACCGCGCCGGGGAGCCTGCCCCCGGATGAATCTACCGGGGGTCATTTCCGCGACTTGTCCTCCGTAGCTTTAGCGAAGGGGAAGTCGGAATCCATGAAACAACCCCGTCATTCTCGCCCGAAGGGCGGGAATCCAGCGGGGAAATTTCAATGCGGTGAATAGTGAGTTATGCCTACGGCTAACGCCCCTACGAAACTACGGCTAACGTACCCTAAACTCGATGGTGGTTTGTTTACGTCAAGCGCAAAAACTAGGTAAGGGAGTACGTTAAGGAATAATTCAATGATGAAACGACCTTATTCATATAATCCATTTCGTCTAAGTGAACGCCTATCTAAATTTACTGTTTATTCACATATACCCCAACAGAGCGTTGCAGATCTGCCTCCTGCACCATCTTCAAATTTTGATAATTACATTTTTCCAGATAGATTTTCTACTCCAGTGGAGAACGAATGCTTTTATTACCTACTGTGCCATGGATTACCAGAAGCCGATGGACAATATGCTCATCCAATTTTGAAAATGCAACTATTTCGCGGTGATACAGATCCCGGTGTGATTTTGATGGTCTGCCGTTATTTTGACCCCAGACCAGAAATTACTACTCCAGACAAATACGTTCCAATTAAGGCCTATATCGAAGCCGTCCGACGGCTCTTAACTCCTGAATCTAAACATAATTCGGTGGGTAGTATTTATTGGGACAAATCGCAACCTACTAGAGCTACGGTATTATATGCAATTAGTCCACTAATAGAATGGTTTAACCCAGTTGTGCATGTGCTTAATTTAATGTTGGATATTGTACTGGATGTAGAAGATGAGTATGGACAACTATTAAAAGAGCATGTTTCCACTGATCAAGAAGCAATTAGGCAACTAGTTCATGAAATACGCAATCTGCCTATTGGTTTTGCAGAAGCTTTGCAGAGCGAATATAAAATTAAGCTAAAAGATAAAATAGGGTATGGAGGAACTTCTGTTGTTTTCACTGGCGAGTTGGATTTAAGGCCTATTGTTGTAAAAATATTGCTCCCCGATGTGCGGTTTATTGATGTAGAGCGCTTGAAAAGTCGCTTCAATAGAGAAATTAAAATCACAAAAACACTATCTGCAAGTGGTGTAACCCCGATTTATCACAGTAGCGGAAGTGCGTTAGGGGCTAAATTTATGGTTCAAGAACGTGTTTGCGGAGCTTCTTTATTCAAAATGTTAAAAGAAGAGGCGATGCAATGGAGTGTTTCACGCAAATCAGAAGTTATTTGTGCACTAGTTGATGCTGTCGGCAGAATACATAAACACAAAATCATTCATCGCGACATATCGCCCAAAAACATTATTATTAAAAACGATGGCTCATTGTCCATTATAGATTTTGGCGCAGCTGCTTATATCGGTAGTAAAACTGAAAATGTTATTTGTTCTTTTAAAACAAGTCACTTAACTCTTCCACATGATAGACTGGGTTCATTGAAATATGCTGCACCAGAAGCCCGTGATCGTCCTTCTGATGCAACAGAAAAATCTGACATATTTAGTATTGCAATTATTGGGTATGAGCTTTTTCTTGGATGCAATATCGCAGGAAATCTTCCAAAATTAGATCACCTCTTGAGAGTTGATTCCAAACTTTCGGAATTTTTGTATAATGCCGCCTCTTGGGATCCTAACTCAAGACCTGCTTTGGCAACATTGAAAAACTAAGCATAAGAACTTTTCTTCTATCTTCCCCTTTTCTCCACTTCCGGCTTTTTGCCGGTGATTTTCTTTATGGCTTCGGCGGAGGCTTCGGAGACTTTACGGTCTTTGTCGGCGAGGGTTTTTTCGAGGGCGGGGACCGAGTCTTTGCCGCCGACAAGGCCGAGCTTTTCGGCGGATTCGGCCCTTACTTCGGGAGAACTGTCGGCGAGCATCTCTTCGAGGCTCTTTACCACTTCGCGGCGCAGCCTGTCGGCCGACCGCGTCATTTTCATCCTCTGGGCGCGGTCGAGAAGCTCCCTCCCCAGTTTCGTCGCGTCGAGCCTTACGCGGCTGTTCGCGCTGCCGAGGGCCTTTTCGATTACCGCCATCGTCTCCTCCAAGAACTTTTCGGCCCGTTTGCGGTTCCAGAGGTTTCCCTCCCCGGCGTAGTCCATGAAGGTGTCGAGCGCGACGCGGATTCCCTGCATGCCCCGGTCCCTTTCGCGGGAGTTGTAGGAGTTCAGCGCCTTGCCGAAGATCTCGGCGACCTTTTCCAGAGCGTCTTCGAGCGAGTCGTCGGCTCCGAGGCTGACGTTCAGGCGGGCGATGCCCCGAAGAAGAAGGTTGAGGCGGCGGTAGGCGTCCCTGTCGCCCTCGTCCTCCAGCTTTTCTATGGTGTTCATCAGGGCGGTTTCGGCGCGGTCGCGGCCGCTGAAGCTTTCGAGCCCGAGCGCGGTGGCGTTGATAAGGTCGGTGAGGTAGACGGAGGGGTCGCGAAGGCCGCTTGAAGCCGCCAGCCCCTGGCCGAGCAGCAATTCCAGCGTCCGCCCGGCCGCCCCGGCGACTTCGCTGTCCTTGTCTTCGAGGGTTTTAACGAGTCCAGAGAGAAGCTCCCGCCGCTCAAAGTCAGGCCTCGCTTCGAGCCCCACCGGCAGGAATTGGAGGGCCTCCCGCCTCGCGAGGGGGTTTTCGCTCGAAAGCCCGGCGAGGATGTCGCGCGAGTGCGTCTGCTGGGCGAGCGCGCCGGAAGAGAGAGCGAGGACGAAAAGCGCGAGAAGAAGCTTGGCGAGTTTTCTCGGACCCCTGGAAGTCATGGATAATCCCCGGCAAGGAGTTAACTGCATTTAAACTATAAATCCGTTTCGGAGTAATGCAAAATCCCTCTGGCATATCTCAGTTCTTCCCCGAAGTGCGTTTTACCGCCTCCTTCGTCTCCTCGCTGAAAGGCAGGAGAACCAGAAGAGCCTTGTACCGGACGTTTGCTTCCTCCCGCTTTCCACTTTCTTCGAGAAGCTTTGCGTAGGCGAAAAGGGTTTTCGGGTTGTTCGGCTCCATCTCGGCAGCCCTTTTGAAAAACGGGGCCGCCTGGTCGAGCTGGCCGGATTTGTAGAGGGCGACGGCGTAGTTGAAGTTGTTCTGGGCGCTCAGGGGGTCGAGCTCCAAGGCGCGCCGGAAGAGATCCATTGCCTCCTTTTCGCGGCCTGAGCGGGCGAGAATTATCCCTAACTCTCTTTTTATCTCGGGATTTTGGGGCTCGATATTTTCGGCTCTGGACATATCCGCCCTCGCACCCTCGAAATCGCCGCTGGCCGCCAGCAAAAGCGCGGAGTTGAAGAGCGCTTCCCAGAAGTCGGGGTCGATCTGGCTCGCCCGCCTGTAACAGACCAGCGCTTTGTCGGGGTTCCCGATTTTCTTTTGCACCGCCCCGAGGTTGAACCACGCCTGCGCGTCTTCGGAATAAATGTTGATGGATTGTTCCAGGGCCGCTATCGCTTCGCCGGTCTTCCCGGTATCCGCCAGAAGTATCCCGAGGTTGCGAAGCGCCTTGTAGGAAAAGGGGTTTTTCTGCAGGGAGCTTTTGTAGAGTTCAATCGCCTCGGGGTATCTTTTCTCGTCGTAGTAGGCGTCGGCCAGCAGTCTCTCCGCGAAATGGGTAGCCTTGGTTCTCACGTTGTATTCAAAGAGGGTAATGCCGTCCTTCCAGTGCGTGAGCTGCCTGCCTGACATGACGCCAAGGGCGGCGAGGCAGAGCAGCCCCGCCACGGCCGCAACTTTCCTCGCCGTCTCCCTCTCTACAATAAAAGCGTCTATACCCCAGACGAGGAGGATGGACATCCCGATCGCCGGGTAATAGGTGAGGTGATCGGCCACGGTGTTCATGCCGAGCATGACCACGCCGCTGACGGGAAAGACCCCGGCGAGGAACCAGAGCCACCCTGCCGTGACGGCGGGGACGGCCTTTAGCATGCGGAAAGCGAACCAGGTTGCCGCGGCCAGAAGCATAAAGGTCAGCAGCGCCGGAAACCATTCGAGCCACCCCGTGGTTGCGCCGTCTTCTATTATGAGGTTTGCGGGCCAGAAGATTATTTTAAGGTAGTGCAGGTACGTCGTCGGGATGATCAACACGCTCCGCTCAGGCGGCAAAAAGTCCGATTCCGCACGGTTGCCGGCTGTAAGGACGAGCGCTGTGATCGAAAAGAGGGCCGAGAGCGCGAAGAAAGGGAGCTTCTCAAGGACAAGCTTTTTAAGTTTCTCCGGACGCGGTTCGCCGTCGAATCTTCCGAGAGGCCAGAGATCCAGTATGAGAAGTATCACCGGAGTTATCACGACGATCTGCTTTGAGGCGAGCCCCGCGAACATAGCCGCCAGCGCGGCCAGGTACCACTTCGCCGAGGTTTTCCTTACGTATTCGAGATACGCCAGCAGGGCGAGAAGGAAAAAGAACGCCGAAAGCACGTCCTTTCTCTCCGAGACCCAGGCCACGGATTCGACGCGGAGGGGATGGAGCGCCCACAGCCCCGCCGCCAGAAAACTCTTCCAGGGAGAACCCGTGGCCCTGTAGAGAAAGGAGAAGAGTAAAAGGACGTTGAGGAGGTGGAGTATGGCGTTCGTCCGGTGAAAACCGCCTGCGTTTGCGCCATATATCTCGGCGTCCGTCATCAGGGAGAGCCAGGTCAGCGGCATCCAGTAGAACTGCTGGACTTTGGTCAGGGCGTCCTTCACTCCCTCTGGGGTAAGGCCGCCTTTGACCATGTCGTTCATGGTGACGTACTCGTGGTCGTCGAGCTTGATGAAATCAAAGCCGGACACGGGCGCGTAGAGAAAACCCACGGCCAAGAGCAGCGCCAGCCCCATCAGGAGCGGCAGGCGCTTGCTTTCAATAAAATTCATCACTTCAGAACCTTTGCCTTTTCAAGATCCGCTCCCAGTTTTTCCCTCGCCAGCGACGCGAAATCGCTTTCGGGAGCAAGCCTTAATATTTCCCTGTACTGGCTCATGGCCTCGTCTTTTCGCCCCGCCCATTCCAGCATGACTCCGTAATTATAGAGTGAAGCCGCGTTTCCGGGGTTGAGGGAGAGTGATTTTTTGAAATAATACTCCGAGCGGGCGCTCTGGCCGGCCTGCAGAAGGGACATGGCCATGTAGCCGTTGTTTTCCGAGATGTCGGGCTCTCTCTCCACCACCAGAAAGAGATATTTCAGAGCCTCCTTCGGCTTTCCGGTCATGGAGAGGATTATCCCCATGTCGCGGTAGGAGGCGGTGTCGTCGGGGTCTTTTTTCAGCGCGTCCTCGTACAGCCTGAACGATTCCTCGTAATTGCGGGCCCGAAGGTGCGCCAGAGCGAGCATCCGCTGCGAGAAGATGTTTGGTTTCACGGAGTAGATGTATTTGAAGAGCGTTAGACCGTCCTTCCAGTGGCTCAACTGAACGCTTGAGACGGCGCCGAGGATGAGTATGCAGACGATACCGGTCGTCGCAGCGGCTTGCCGTAGCTTTATTCTCTCGCCGAGGAGGGAATCGGCTCCCCAGACGGCGAGGAAGGAAAGCCCCATGTGCGGCAGGTAGGTCAGGTGGTCGGCCACGGAGTAAAGACCGAGGGTTATTATGCCGCTCACCGGGACAAGAGCAAAGACAAACCAGAGCC
This sequence comes from bacterium, assembly GCA_004322275.1. Lineage (NCBI taxonomy): Bacteria > bacterium. Next base: position 5,671 of record SCTA01000016.1, on the reverse strand, counting down.
ATCCCGCCGTCACTGCCGGACTTTTTTTGACGGCCTTTACCGCCGCGAAAGTAAGTGCGAGGAAAAGAATCCAGCCGAGAACGGCCGACAGCCCCGAAAGGTGCGTGAAAGAGGCCGAGTTCTGGATTACCAGTTCCACCGGCCAGAGGGTCTTCCACAGATAATGGGTGTAGGTTGTGGCAATCTCGGCGAACCTTCCCGAGGGGGGGATGAACCGCTCGGGGTAGGGGGCTTTGGCGAAAGCGACGAGAGTTATCGCTGAAAACAGCGCCGAAAGCGCGAAAAAGGGGAGCTTCTCGGGAAGGAGGTTTTTCAGCCTTTCTGCAAAACCTTTCTCTTTGAACCTCTCCAGCGGCCACAGGTCTGCGGCGAGGAGGAGCAGCGGCGCAACTACTATCACGGGTTTTGACATAAGCCCCGCCGTAAAGGCCGAGAGGGCCAGCAAGTACCATCTTGCTTCGCCCTTTTTCGTCCATTCCAGCCAGGAAAGGAGACAAAGAAGGAGGAAGAAACCCGAGAGCATGTCCCTTCTCTCCGCTATCCAGGCTACCGATTCGACCCTGAGGGGGTGAAAAGTCCAGAGCGCGGCCGCAAGGAAGCTCTTCACGGGAGAGCCCGTCGCCCTGTAGAGAAAAGCGAAGAGAAGCAAGGTATTCAGGACGTGGAAGAGCGCGTTGGTGATGTGAAACCCGCTGGACTCCATGCCGAAAAGCTCCGAGTCCGCCATGAAGGAGAGCCAGGTCAGCGGCATGTAGGCTTCGAGCAGGGTGCGGGAAAAAACCTCTTTAACGCCCTCGACGGTCAGCCCGCTTCTGACGATGGCGTTGTCGATGACGAATTGCCCGTCGTCAAGGGTGATGAAGTCGTAGCCCGCTACCGGCGAGTAAAGAAGTCCCGCGCCGAGGGCGAGAAGGAGCGCAAGTATCAGGAGAAGGGCTTTGCTTTTGGCGGCGTCGCGCGCTGGGGAGGTCTCCGGCATGTTAACGTCCGCCCGCTAGTCTTGACGCGCGAAATCCATCTGCGCGGGAATGGGCTTGAAATCCAGGTCGCGGAGTTTTTCGTAGGCTTCGTCGGCTTCGCCGGTATTCGTATATCTTCCTACGTAGACCCGGTGGAATCTTTCTCCCCGAAGAACCACCGGATAGACCTCGGCCCTGCCGAAATCTCCCCGGAGCCCCTCGGCCAGCGCGACGGCGTTCTTCTCGTCCCGAAAGGAGCCCACCTGCCAGGCGACGAAATCGACCTTCGGCCCCGAGAGCGGCGCGCCCTCCTCGTCGATGGCTTCAAGCCTCACCATTACCGACCCTGTGCCGAGCATTCCAAGATCCCTGGCGAGAGTGAAGGTCACGTCCACTATCCGCTCCTCGACAAAGGGGCCGCGGTCGTTGACCCTGGCGGTTATCGTCCGGCCGTTGTCCAGCCGCGTCACCTTTACGGTCGTCCCGAGGGGGAGGGTCTTGTGAGCGCAGGTCCGGCCGTACATGTCGTAAACCTCGCCGCTGGAGGTCTTCTTCCCGTGAAACTTGTCACCGTACCAGGAGGCGTACCCCTCTTCGGTGTAGCCGTTGGCGGAGGCTATCGGAAAGTAATCCTTCCCGAGGACGCGGTAGCCTCCCGTGGGCGGGGCGATAGAGCACCCCCAAAAAGCGAAGGTAATGAGAGTTGTGGCGAGAAGACGCGGAAGATTCACCCTTTTCATCGTTACTCCCTGAAACGGAACCCGACTTCGATTACGTCGTCGGGAAACTCGGCCGGTATCGGCGGCAGCTTGCCCGCCCGGACGAAGGCCTTTAGCGCGGACTGATCGAAAACGGGGTTCCCGGAAGACTCCTCAATCCAGCTCTTTTGAACCGTGCCGTCCCTGGAGAGGACAACGGAAACGGTTGCAGAGAGTCCCTTCGCGCTCATCGAGGGGGGCAGTTGCCAGAACTGTCTCACGTTGTCCCAGAGCTGATTGTAATAGGAGGTGGCCCTCATTTGAAGCATTACGTTTCGCCCCGGCCCGCCGGACTCGCCGGACCCTCCCTCCATGCCGCCCTCGCCGAAGCGGGTGAAGGGCTGCGAAGGCGTTCCCTCCGCTACGGGTTTGACCTCTTCTTTGCCCGCGCCGGGCGCGCCAAGCCTCTGGCGCATCGATGCGATCGCCGAGTCCACGTCCCCCCCGGTGCGCCCTTGGGGAGCGCCGGAGGCAGCGGGCGAGGGTTCCCCGTGTTCCTTGCGAAAACCGGCTATCCTGTCAAGAATGTCCTTCTCGGTTCGGACAGGCTCGGTCGAGGCGATTCTGGCGTTGCCGGAGGGCTGGACGACGCCGCCCGGAAAAGTCTCGGCGGTGGCCGGAGTCTTCTGCGGCTTGCCGGACTGCGTAACCTGGTTTACAGGGGTCTTCTGGGGTTTTCCCGTTTGCACGGCCTGATTCGCGGGGGTCTTTTGGGGCAAAGTCCCGGAGAGCCTGTCCGCTACGGCGGCTTCTTTTGCCGGAGGTTGGGGGGGGGAGGGGGGAGAAGGTTTCGGCGATGAAGACCGGCCCGAGCCGGAGGATTTGAAGGCGGAGCCCCCCAGCTCTATCGTCTGCACGGGGGGAAAGACGATTTTCTCTCCGGTTCCGGTGGTCCTGATCTGCCCGGCGATAAGCGCCACGGCGGCGTGAAAGGCGAGGGATACCCCCAGGGCGACGCGAAAACCCTTTTTCCCGTTGGTTTCAAGGTTTCCGGAGGGGCGGGCCATTAAAATTTTTCCAGCGGCTCCGTGACCATCCCCAGCTTCTCGATCCCAGCCCGCTTCATCTGGGACATCACGTTAACAACCACTCCGTAAGGCACGTCCTTGTCCGCCCGCAAAAACGCCTCCTTGTCCGCCTTGTCTTTGTAGAGCGCCTCGACCTTCTCCGCAAGCTGGTCCATCGGTATCTGGGTCTTGCCGATGTAGACGGAGCCTGTCTTGTTTACCGAGACGATGAGGAGGTCGGTATTGGCGGGAAGCTCGGTAGCCACGATCTTCGGCAGGTTTACGTCAACCCCCTGCTGGATCATCGGGGCGGCGACCATGAAGATGATGAGCAGCACCAGCATGACGTCAACGAGAGGGGTGACGTTGATCTCCGCCATAGCCCCCCTGCGGTCGCCGGAAGGATTCATCGCCATCTATTGCCTCCTGCCGACGCTCTCGTGGTGCGCGACGATATTGAGGAACTCGGAGCGGAAGCCCTCCATCTCGGTGGCCATTACCTTAATAGAGTTGTTGAAGTAGTTGTAGGCGACGACCGCCGGGATGGCGGCGGCGAGGCCCGTGGCGGTGGCTATGAGCGCCTCCGAGATGCCGGGGGCGACGACGGCGAGGTTGGCCGAGCCCATCACCCCGATATCGCGAAAAGACTCCATAATTCCCCAGACCGTACCGAAGAGGCCGACGAAGGGAGCCGCGCTGGCTACCGTGGCGAGAAAGATGAGCATGGATTCGAGCCTTGCGGTCTCAACGTCCTGCGAGCGGCGAAGCGAGCGCTCCACGCTCTCGACGGTGCCCGAGGAGATTGCCAGATCGTCGGCGGCGACCCCTGTCTTGGCGTTCTTGAACTTCTTCCACTCCCTGTAGCCTTCGCGGAACATCTGGTTGAGGGGGGATTTTCTGAGATGCTCGGTCTCGTCCTGCGCGTGCTGGAAGCTGGAGGTGTTCCAGAAAATCTCCAGAAACTTCACGTTCTGCCTGCTCGCGGCGCGCAGGGTTCTGAACTTGTAAATAATCACAGCCCAGCAACCCACCGAGCAGGCGACCAGCAACAGAAGTACGCCGCCGACAACCAGCCCCGAGGAGAGCGCCATCGACAGAATCGATTGTGAACCGTTCATGATCTTTCGACTCCGGATATGAGTTTATCCAAAAAACGATTTGACGAAGATATTGGCCGAAGGGCCGGGTGTCAATCCGAAACGCCTTGTGGTAGAGTGGCCGGGTTAATAAAAGCCATAAAAAGGGGTGTTATGCAGGGGTTAGAGACCGTCTTCGCAGTTTTCGCCTTCGTTCTCGGAGCCATGGTCGGGAGCTTTTTAAACGTAGTCATCTACCGCCTGCCCCGAGAGGAGTCTCTCTCCACGCCCCCAAGCCGGTGCCCCGGCTGCGGTACGCGCATAGCTCCCTGGAACAACATACCTATAATAAGCTTTATTCTCCTGCGGGGAAAGTGCGCCTCTTGCGGCATAAAAATATCCCCCCGCTACCCCGCCGTGGAAACCCTCATGGGAGTGCTGTCGCTCTACCTCTGGACCCTCCACGGCGAAACGCCGCTCGCCTTCGGAGCCTACTTCGTCTTCCTGGCCGGGCTCGTCGCCGCCACCTTTATCGACCTCGACCACAAGATAATACCCGATTCCATAAGCCTGGGCGGAATACCCCTCGGCCTCGCGCTCTCGCACGTGACCGGAATAGGCTGGAAAGCCAGCCTCCTCGGGATAGCCGCCGGGGGAGGGATACTCCTCGCCGTCTCGCTCGCCTACCTGTATATAATGAAGAAAGAGGGGATGGGGATGGGAGACGTAAAGCTCCTCGCCGCCATCGGAGCCTTCCTCGGGTGGCAGGGCGTCCTCTTCACCATCTTCACCTCCTCCATCGCCGGTTCCTTCATCGGTATAATCGTATTGAAGATGAAAGGCGAGGGGAGCGACTACGAAATACCCTACGGCCCCTTCCTGGCCCTCGGCGCCACGGCGTATCTTTTCTGGGGGACTCGGCTGATCGACTGGTATCTGGGGAAGGTCCTCTGAGCGGCGGCCTTTTACCTTGCGCCATAACACATAGGGTTGCTCCCTGCCGCCGGGAGCGGGGAGGTACGATGAAAAAGATCACTGTTGCCATCCTGCTGATTGCGTTGCTGGCCGGATTCGCGAGGGCGGAGGGGGCTCCATCAAAACCGGTCGGCTACCCCTACATGGGGTTCGACAAACCCGGCGGCGTCACCTCTGTTGTCGGCTACGCCGCCCGGGGGTTTTTCCTGCTTGCCCTGATCACCCCTCTAATGGCGTTGCCGAAAGACCAGGGAGACGGCCTTAGCCTGACCTTTGGACTAAAGGACCTCGACAACAATAAAGACTGGGGGTCTGCGGGTAGTCAGGAGGCGATGATATTCCACGGCAATGTTACGCCCGAGGGGTGGCCGTTCGCCCTGTCCATCGATTACCTTCAAAGCTCTCACGAGAGCGAAAAACATTCCGGTTCGACCGAAGAGGTAGGGCTTGGCATTCGGAAAAAAGTCTTCGAGACGGAGCATTTCTCGGGTTTCGCGGGCGGCGGCCCGGCGCTGTTCGGTGCTGTGGAGGAAATTGAGGACCGGGAGACTTTAGAGGATTCAAAGGATCGTGACCGCGATGCTCTTGGGTTCTGGCTGGACGCGGGGTTGAGGCTGATATTCAGGACGCATTTTTCCGACGAGAGACCAAATCTCCCCATTACGTTGGGGGCGGATGTCCGGTACTCGAAAGCCAAGGTCCGTCTCTTCGGAGAAAAGAAAGACGCAGGCGGCCTCACCGCCGGATTCTCCATCGGTTCCGGGTGGTAGAACCGTGGGCGTGTTGGCCGCGAAGCGGCGTAACGCACCGATTCCTCATCGTCATTCTCGCCCGTAGGGCGGGAATTCAGCCTTTCTCTTTTTGTTTTCCCGTATGCGAAGTTTCTTCTGTTCTTC
>SCTA01000015.1 GCA_004322275.1 bacterium | reverse complement strand
TATTCCATCAGGGACAAAGGTCAAAGAACCTTGCAAAAAGTCCGGATATATGGCTGCAATCGAACCTTTACACCTCACTTCAGCCCTTGCATCCAAAGGGGCGACCATATAGGAATCCAGTGACTTTTGTGTGCTTCGCAAATTTTACAGCTAGCGGGGCTTTGCGCGCCCCGCACCCGCGGCACTTTTTTAGTGTGTAGGGCGGGCTCGGCCCGCCGGTCTACGTTTGCGGGACTTCGCCCCGCTCCCCTTGGTACTTCTTTTAGAAAGAAGTACCCAAGAAATCGGCCCGGAAGGAGCCGCTCGCTCTGCGAGCGACCGGTCGCTGCGGCGGGGGCGTGAGGGGGCACTCGTTCGCTACGCTCACTAAGACCCCCCCGCCGCCCTTTCCGCCTCCGCTCCCTGCGTCACCTACGGGCCACGAGGAGGACGAAAGGAAGGCTCGTCCAAAAACAGGATAACGGGATGTTTTTGGACTCGAAGGTAGATTGTCTACACATATGTTTTGAATAGCTGTAAACAAATTACCTTAATGTTTAATTTGCTGGATATCGCATCGCCCCACTCAACTTACAGTTACTAATTTAGTTGTAGCTAGCGGAGTAGTGTTAAATACATATCACGAATAGAATCTTTACTCATGAAATCACCTTTACGGTCGTCATTATAGCTGCTTGTATAATTATCAGATTCCTGTTCAGACTTCTCCTCAGCACAGGACAATAAGTAAGTAACTTTATCAATTTCATTTCTTAAATCAAAACCGTAAATATCATTTATCTCTCTTAGCTCTGATAAATCGTTTTGCAAAGATTGTGCATCATCTTCGTCAAGATGAAGACAAACAATATGTTGTATAGTACTTAATATTCTATCTCGATCATACGGCTGGAATATATGCGGCTGCAATTTCATCAATTTTATAATGTAAGTTACATCTGTAATCCAGTATGCTTTTCTGAAAAGTGATTCTTTTGCTGATAACAAGAAAGTGTTTATTTCTTCAAAATTATTTAATAGCAAAACATGTTCTACCAACGCGTATAAATCGCACGGAGATAAGTCATAACTTGCCTTATCTTTTGCCATATTGCATAACATTTCTCGGAATATAATTTTTATGTAAGCAAATTCTTTCTCACTACATAAAGAAGCGATGAACTTTAGTCTATATTCATACTTTAGCCAATCACGGTCTTTATAAGTAGTTTTACCAATATTATCGGACGAATAAATTATGACTGCACATGGTTTTACTGAAAAGGTGTTTTTCAGTGAAGTTTCTATTTCGTGTTGGAGTTTTCTGACATACATAATTTTGGGAATTTTTGTACAAGCCCATTTAACTTGCTCAAAAAAGCATGCCGCTTGCAGCATAAGTGAGTATTGCTCTGGGTTTTTATCAAAATAATTTTCAATAAAATCTTGAACTGAGGGATTATGAAATGCAACAATATCATTTCCAAAATCCTGACTCAGCACAATGAAGTTTCCTTGCAACTCAGATAGAGCACGGCGAAATTCCCTCTCGGAAAATTCCATCCCCTTATTGAGAATAAACGAATTGGTAGAAAGCTTTAAATCTTCGACAAATACTTCCTTGGGCAAGGTTCCCAAGACAATAAGCATCTCGCGCGCCATGCTGCTAAGATGGCTATTAAACGCCTGTTCCCAGATAAGGAATGGTTTATTTAAATTGCGAATAAATATACCCGGATACTCACTTGCTTCACTTGGACTAACCCACATAGGATCTGTCATATATTCAACAATTCTAGGACTATAATTTTTATGGTCAATTATCTTTAAATAGGTTTCTTGGCGAACTATTTCTTCAACATATTTACTAGGCAATCTAGAAAAGTACAAATGGTTATATAGTATTTGCGCTCTTATCGGTTGAGTGTACTGAGATAAATCGACTATACACTGTGGCTTATTGAAAATAGGACTATTAAGCATTTCGTACGTGGCCTGAGCTTGATGTAGTATATACTCTCTTGTAGTTAAAATAAGTTTTGCTGTTTTTGTTTTCATCACTGAATTAATGAAGCTAATTAGTCTATGATCTTCATTCTTTCTCAATTTTTCTTCAAGTGAAGTGCGGCCAAGAAAATCGTCATACAGGTAAACCCTTGGGCGCTTTCTATCTGGAATGCTGTACGCCTCCTCAATGTCGTAAGAAACATTTATGAAATCATAGTCTGCTCGCAAATAATGCAGTACAAGCATCTTCGCCAATGTAGTCTTGCCAATTCCAGGAATCCCGGCAATGATTACATAATTATGATCTTTCAATACTTGTAATGCATGACCAAAACTATTGTTTACAACATATAGCTGTGCCTTATCACTAATGTCCTGCAATGCAATCCTAGTTTGGTTCAAAATCCTGCTATGGAGAACCTCCTCTAATATTGAAGTGCCAGAAAGCCAAAGCTTGAAATGTTGTCTTTCTATGTCAGGGAAAAGCCCCAATAAATTGTTCAAATCTTCTCTTCCGTAAATATCCTCTGTCACTTTTATGTGAGGGAAAAGGGCACTGCGTATTGTTTCTTTATTGGCGGGGGAAAGTGAAACTGAGGTCGCAATCAAATATTTGTTCGGTTTAAGTTTATCAATTTTGGGCTTCTCTTTAATTTTCAAATCGGCCAACAACCTGCGAAAATTTGTACCTGAGTAATGTTTAGCCTGAACAATAAGAATAGAATCGTTACACTTAGAGCATCGAAAGTCTATTCCATCGTCTTTGCCTGATTTGAAACTCTCAAGGCGAATCGAGCGTTCGGATTGAATTAGGTCCCTAACCATATTTTCAAAATCTATGGGCGATAATGTACTAAATGTGTAATCTGCCATTGGCTTAAATCTCTCACGATTTTAACAAAGCGAATCGTAAACAAATTTACCTTCGAGCCGATAAGCAAACAAATACTCCGCTTATCGGCGAGCCTTCACTTCGTCTTCCCCTTCGGGGCCCGTACGCGGAGCAGCGAGCGGAGGCGGAAAGGGCGGCGCGGGGTCTTAGCGAAGCGGGTGCCCCGTACGCCCCCGCCGTAGCGAGTGGTCGCTCTTTAGAGCGAGCGACGAGTCCGGGCCGATTTCTTGGTCACTTCTTTCTAAAAGAAGTGACTAGGGTGCGGGGCGAAGCCCGGCAAGTTGTAAAAGTGCGAAGCACACCTATTTGTTGCGTTACGCCGCATCGCGGCAAAAGCCGAAGCCGTCTTGCGAGCGGCGACGCTAGCCGTCGCTACATCGAAAACACGTTCTTCCCGTTAACCGTGATATTCCTCTTCCTCATCTCGCCCCTGATGACGTAGTCGCCGCCTTCGGTGACGAAGTAGACGCTCTTTTTCATCTTCATTTCGGTGGCGAGGGCGACGGGTATTCTGGCCTCCCAGTCGACGTCCAGCTCCGCCATGAGGGCGAGGACGTTTTCGGGGGTTTCGCCGCCGCCGTTGTAGCGGGCTTTTACCTTGGCGAGAAGTTTTCCCTGCGGAGTGACGACGGAGAGTTCGGGAATCTCGAATTCGGGCGAACGGGAGAGTATCGCGCCCAGCGCCTGCTTGCCCGCGTCGTCGAGAAAATCGAAGTTGGCGAGCATGAAGTAGTTTCCCTGCTGGAGTATCGACTGGATGAGCGGCGCACCCCGCTGGAGGCTGTCCAGCAGGCTGGAACGGGCGCGGTAATCGATGTTTTTGAAGCGGAAGGAGAGCTCGGCGGGGCCGTAGAGGCTTCCGATAACTTCGGCCTTTTCGACGGAGGTCTTGTGCTCCTGCGCCAGCAGGTCGCCCTCGACGGTCGAGGTGTCTTTGACCTTTATTCCGGTTATCTCGTAGATCTTCTTGCTCTCAACCACCATCGTCATGCCGCCCGCCTCTATCTCGTGGGTCCCGGCGAGTACTCCGGAGGGTAGAAGGAAGTAGTCGAAGAGGGCGCTGTAGGGCGCGATGGAGAAGGAGTTGCCTTCGATGGCGAAATCGAGCCCCTCGCCGGTGAGCCCGCCGGTTATCTTTTCCCCTTCGAGGGCGAGCTTTCCGTCAAAACCCTTCCAGCCGATGAGGAGCATTCCGTCGGGGGCGGTGTAGGAGAGCGGCGTGCCGATGAGGCGCAGCCTGGCGTCGCCGGTGAGCCCTATGGAGGTGCGGGCGGTAGCTATCGAGGAATCGCCGAAGTAGTTGGAGAAGAGAAAGGGCGGATCCTTGAAGTAGATTGCGCTGTCCATTACTCCGAGGGCGAAAAACGGCGAGGATTCGCCGGTGAAGGTGCCCGCCATCGGCCACGGGCCGTGGTGTATGGTGTTGTAGATGGTGTAGCCGGTGTATTTCTGAAATTCGGGCACCACGGCGAAGACGGAGGCGAGCGCGAGATTGCTTACCTCTACCGTCACTTCGACCCTGGCTTCCGAGGAAAAGACGCCGCGCTTGTATTCCGTGACCTTGACCCGGAAGCTGCCCGGCCTGGAAAGCCCCTCGACCGCGTCCTTGAAGCGGGCTTCGACCTCCCGGCCCAGAAACCACGGGAGCGCGACGAAAACCGCGACGGCGGCGATTAATGCAATTACTGCGAAAAGAGTCTTCTTCATCCCGCTTTAATCCCTCCCAATGAATAAAATACAGTTCCCCATAATACCTCCCCACGCGCCAATAACAACAGATATAACGGCGCAAAACCGCGAAATATCCTTTCTTTAGGCCCTCTCTGCCGCGAGTTTTGCCGGGCGCAGATTTATGAAGTCCCCATTTTATAATTATCCGCCATTTGCAGTCTCTTTTCCATGCTGCGGAAAATGGCCGTTTTTCACGGTTTTTTTCGCGGAGTTTACGCGCGCGGCACCTCCGGGGACGCCGACCTCAGCCTGTATTGTTTTCTTAATGATTCCGCATTGTTACGTACGTGAAATTTTTTGCTTTCAGGCTCTTTTTTTCTGTAGACCAACCGGTCGTTTTCGACTATATAGTCAACTAATTTACCGGCCCTGTCGAGTGGAAGAGAATGGTTCTGGCAAGGAAGCGTCCCGAAAAGATCAACCGCTCTGAAAAGCGGGCCCGCCGCACCCGGCAAAAGCTGGTGAACGCCGCGCGGGAAGTTTTCGCGGAGCGCGGCATCGATCTGGCGACGATCGACGAGATTACCGGCAGGGCCGACGTGGGCAAGGGAACCTTTTATTACTACTTCTCCGACAAGAACGAGGTCGTGGCCGAACTCATAGGCGACGTGCTACGGAACCTCGACGAGCTGATGGAGAAGCGGTGCGCCGATTCGCACAATCTGCACGACCTTATGGAGCAACTCATTGGCGCGCACATAGAGTTCTTCAGCACGCGGTGGGAGGATTTCGTCCTCTACTATCAGGGCAGGGCCGACCTGAAGCTGAAAGAGAATTACGAGGGCATTGAAAAACCCTTTCTGACCTATCTGGAGTCCATCGAGAAGCTGATAGCCTCGATGCTCCAGGTGGGGGTCTCGAAGGCGGCGCTACGCCGCGTGGGCTGCGCGGTGGCGGGGTTCTTGTCCGGCTATTACTCTTTCGCGGTGATAGCATCCGAGGACGCCGACATCGACCAGACCTTCCGCGACCTTCGGGCCGCGCTCGTCTCAGCTCTTACCCGCTTCGTGAACGAAGCTCTGGAACAAAAAACGGTTCAATCGCGCCAGCCGCGCCTTTTTGAAGATCGGAGTGTCTAACGAAAATGAACAGCGCCATCCCCCTTAAGCGCAGCACCATCGTTGAAATGGCCACCGCCGAAAATGTGTGGGGCATCGCCTCGGCTATCGACATCTACGCTTGCGATCCCGACGCCATACGCGACGCCGCCCTCATACGCCGCTTTGTCGTCGAACTTTGCGACCTCATCGAGATGAAGCGCTTCGGCGAAACGCAGGTCGTCCATTTCGGCGAGGACGAGAAGGTAGCGGGTTATTCGATGGTGCAGCTCATCGAAACCTCGCTGATTTCGGCGCACTTCGCCAATCTGACCAACACGGTCTACCTCGACGTTTTCAGCTGCAAGCCCTACGACCCGGACGTGGTGGCCGATTTCGCCATGAAATTCTTCAGCGGCGAGAGGGTCGAGCTTAACGTCACCTTCCGGCGTTAGCAGCGTCTTGAGGGTCCGCGTAACACGCGACCCGGAGGAGTGCCGGGCGCTGTGGGAGAGATTTTTCCCGGCGCGCGGGGCAACCGGCCTCTGGGAGCTTCGTGAGATATTCCAAAGACATTTCAATCGCCCGATCCTGTTCGCCGTCGCCGAAAGCGAAGACGGGCCGGTCGGGCTTTTGCCGCTTTCGTGGCTGGAAGAAAAGGGCGGCTGGGGGTTCTTTCCGGGGGAAACCTGGAGCGGGAAGACCTGGCTCGAACAAAATTCCATCCCCCTCCCCGAGGGTGAAGAGCTTTCCCTTCTCACCGGCGCGGTCGAGGGCTCCCTCTACCTGCGCTACCTGACGCCGGGTACGGGAGAACGCTTCGGCCTTCCGGTGGACGAGATCGGCTACCTTTTCCATCCCCCGGCCTACGGCTACGACTACGGCGAATATTTAAAGGAGTTCTCAGGGAAGACCCTGAAGAAGATTCGCCGCGAGATTGAAGCTCTGGAGGCGAAGTCGGTGGTGATACGCCGGGGCGTTTACGAGGACGCGCCGCTGGCACTCGACCTGAACGAGGAGCGCTTCGGCGAGCTTTCATACTTCTCCGACAAGCGCTTTCGCGGCGCATTCCTCGATATGTTCGGGTTCTTCCGGGAGAAGGGCTGGCTCACCGTGACGACCGTGCTCATAGGCGGGCAGGTCGCGGCTGTGGACGTAGGCTGCCTTCGCGAGGGAGTCCACCTTGTGCTCGCGGGAGGAACGAGCGGGGATTTTCCCGGCGTGGCGAAACTCATAAACCTCCACCACATCGAAACGGCCTGTACTGAGCGCTACGAGGAGGTGGACTTTCTCTGCGGCGATTTCACCTGGAAGAAGATCTTCCACCTGACTCCCCGCCCCCTTTACCTCGTCGAGCGAAAGGGCGAAAAATGAGCGGCAAGAGGGTGCTGGTGGTGGGCACGACGCCGGATTACGTAGAGCTAATCCGCAAGAGATGGCCGGGGAGGGTGCTCTTTCTCACCGACCTTCACCACCGCGAGGGAGCGGTCGAGCCCGCGCCGGAGCCGGACGAAGAGGTGGTTTCGGACCTGTCTGACGATATTAGCGCTATATATGCCACACAAAACCTCGAAGAACACCTTTCGCGCTATGACCTCGCCCTTTCCGGCGTGACCTGCTACGACTGCGAATCACTGGAGCTGGCGAGCGTTATCGCCCGGTGGTGGAAACTGCCCTTCCACTCGGAGAGGTCCGTCCTCCTCTCCCGAAACAAATACGAGAGCAAGCGGGTCTGGGATGAAAAAGGCGTCTATTGCCCCGCTTCCGCCTTCGCCGGGAACAAAAGGGAACTCTCGAAGGCGCTTTCGATAACCGGGCTCCCCGCGGTCCTCAAGCCCCTCACCGGCGCGGGAAGCGAGCTTGTCTTTCGCTGCGAAACGGAGGGAGAGGCGGCAAAGGCGCTGGACTTCATACTCGACAGCCTCTCGGCCCACCACGACCTTCGCATGTACCCCGTGGGAGGCAGAACCTCCCCCCGGAACAGGATTGTCGTGGAGGAGTGGCTTGACCTTAACGAGTTCAGCTGCGAATTCATCCTCACCGGCGAGTATGCGAAGGTCTTCCGGGTGGCGAAAAAGGTGCGGGAACTCGGGGAAGACGGCTCGCCGCGCACCCTCGCCTACCTCGTCCCCGCCCTCGCACGCACCGGCCTGGCACCCGGCAAGCTCGAAGAGTTCATGGAGTACGCGGCAAGGGCGCTGGATTTTACCTCCGGCCTTCTGATGGCGGACTTCTTCGTGAGTTTCGGTAGGCCGGTAATTCTGGAACTCACTCCGCGCCCCTCCGGCGACTGCATCCCCCACCTCACCCGGCTGGCCTCCGGCTTCGACACCATCGGCGCGGCGCTTGACCTTGCCGAAGGCAGACCACTCGCTCTTCCCCGTGAGGAAGATTACAGGACTATGGCGGGGCTGCGGCTGCTGGCGAAGAAGGCCGGCGTCATAAAATCCATCGACGCCGGGAAGATAGCCGCCGCGCCCGGCGTCCGCGAGGTGTATATACGAAGGAGCCCCGGACACCTCGTCGCCCTGCCCCCGGAGGATTACGATTCCTTCGTGCTGGGCCACGTCATCTTCGAGCCCGGCCCTGCGGCGAGCCTCGAAGAGCAGTGCGAAACTTTATCGGCGCTCCTGAAAGTCGAATACGAGGCGGCGCGATGAAAGGTTTTGCGGCGAAGGCGAGAAAGGTGCTGGCGAAGAGAGACCTTCCCCTCCCCCGCGAAGCGGTCATCGCCCACCTCGCGCCCAATCTCGCGCGGGCGGAAGATTACAAAAGGCTGGCCGAAGGGCACGGAACGCCCCTCATCGTCTTCGACGAGGAAAACCTCCTTCGCCGCGCCGAAAGGTTCAGGTCGGTCTTCTCGGCAAGGATAGAGAACTTCCGCCCGCACTTCGCCGTGAAATCCAACAACCACCCCTTCGTCAGCCGCGGACTCGCCTCAATCGGTTACGGCCTCGACGTATCAAGCGGCGTCGAGCTTTCGATGGCCCTTGAAACCGGGTGCGATTCCATCCTCTTCACCGGGCCGGGAAAGACCCTGCCGGAGCTCGCCCTCGCCGTGGAGAACCATCCCCGCGTAACGGTGCTGGCGGACAGCTTCGGGGAACTGGAAAGGCTCTCCACAGCGGCGAAGAGCGCGGGGAAGACCGTGACTATCGGCGTCAGGCTGACCAACGACACCCGCGGGCTCTGGCGGAAGTTCGGGATACCGTCCTCGCGTCTGGGAGAGTTCATCTCCCTTGCTGAAAAACTCGGAAACGTAGAGGTTCGCGGGATTCACTTTCACACGAGCTGGAACATGAACCCCTCCGCGCAGGTGAACTTCATCGGCCGTGTCGGAAACACCCTGAAAAAGCTCGGGAAAGCGCGCGCCGGAATGCTGGAGTTTCTCGACATCGGCGGAGGCTACTGGCCGGAGCGGGGAGAGTGGCTGAACGCAGGGGGAACGGAGCGGGGCAAACTTTTGAGCGCGGCTGGCATCGACTGCTCGAACGGCAACGGCCCGTTTCTCATTCCCGCCGCGCCTGTCGAGGAATTCGCCGGGGCGATTGGAGCCGCCCTCGAAGAACACGTATTTCCTCTCGCCCGCCCGCAGGTCTACGCGGAGCCGGGGCGGTGGGTGTGCGACGACGCGATGCAGGTTCTTTTGACGGTTCTGGACAAAAAGGGGGGGGATCTCGTAATCGCCGACGGCGGAACCAACATCGTCGGCTTGGACAAGTTTGAAACCGACTACTGCCCCGTGGTCAACCTCTCCCGCCCCTCCCGGAAGACCTCTAAATGCCTCGTGACCGGCTCCCTCTGCACTCCGCACGACATCTGGGGCTTCGAGGTGGAGGGGGAACCTCCCGAGCCCGGCGACCTCCTCCTCGTCACCGCTGTCGGGGCCTACACCTGGAGTTTGCGCCAGGAGTTTATCAAGCCGCTTGCGAAGGTGGTGAAGATTTAAACGGGGACTTCTAAGAGCCCGGCTTTTGAAAGATGCTGGAAACGACGATAGAGGGCCCGGTTACAAGGAGCCGCGCAGCGAGAGGGCGAGGCAGTAGCAGCGCTACGGCGAGCCCTTGAGCGAGCACGCGACGCCGGAAACGGGTCTTATATCGTCGTTTCCCTCCTACCGCTATTCCTCCCACTGCCCCCTTCCGAACTCGTACATTATCGAAAGCGAGAACGCCGAAAAGGTCAGATCGGGCGATTCGTAGCCGTAAAAATCGGTCATGCCGGAGCGGAAGGCCGAGTAGCGGCCGCGAAGGAAAAACCCCCTGCCGAGTTCCTGATCCAGCCCCACCGCAAGGTACGGGGCGCTCCCGTCCTGGCTGTACCAGTAGTTTCTCCACGAGAGGAAAGGGAAGGCAAAGCCGAAGCCCAGCCAGGGCGTCCAGCCGGTCTCCGACATGGGGAAGAGGTCCGCCTTTACTCCTAGGTAGAGGACCGAGAATTCGGCGGAATCCCCCGGGTAGTAGATGTTGGAGGTGGGCTTCACCGGCAGGTACTCGTTCGCCCCCACTATGCTGAGGTCGAAGGAGAACTGCTCCACGAAGCGGTAGCCCAGGGTAAAGTCAAAGCCGCTGACACCTTCGGATTCATAGGTAAGCGAATCCGAGGCCACCCTTCCGCCCACCAGCCCGAGGCCGAGGTACATTCCCGTCGGGTCGCCCATGCAGCCCCATGCCGGATAGACGACCACGTTCATCCGGGCGTCGGCCTTCTGAAACGGCGCGAAAAACGTCGCAAAAAAGACAAGCACGGCTGCGGCTAAAAGCTTCGGTCTCATGAACCCTCCATTTGCGGAAATGATACCATATCGGCGAAAAAGACTCCGCAAATGATAGCCGTGCTCAATTGTCGATTTTCTTTCGCGCGCGGCAACGCTCCCTGATAACATTGGCGGGTCTTTTCCCACGCTTTAAAAGGATTTTTCGGGGATTTCATGGGCTACCGCAAAAACGGCTCGGACAGCGGACGCAGCGCCTCGGTAAAGAGGGTGCTTTGGGTCATCCTCGGCCTGAACGTCGCCGTCGCTCTCGGTAAACTCGTTTACGGAACACTCATCGATTCGGTCTCGATGCAGGCGGACGGCTTTCACTCCGTCTTCGACGGCACAAGCAACGTCGTCGGGCTTATCGGGATGGGGATGGCCGCGAGGCCCGCCGATTCGGACCACCCTTACGGCCACGGCAAATACGAGACTTACGCCTCTACGATGATAGGGGCGATGCTGCTTCTCGCCTCCTGGAAGATTGGCTCGGCGGCGGTCGAAAGAATCCTGGGCGGCGGGGAAGTTCCCCGCGTAGACGCCGGCTCCTTCATCGTCATGGGACTCACTCTGGCGGTAAACATCGGGGTCGCCTGGTACGAGGGGAAAAAAGGCAGGGAACTCCAGAGTGACATCCTTATCGCCGACGCCTCCCACACCGGTAGCGACGTACTGGTCAGCGTGGGCGTACTCGTCGGCCTCGGGCTGGTGATGCTCGGCTTCCCCCTCGCCGACCCGATAATAGCCCTCCTCGTCGCGCTGGCCATACTCTGGACCGCTTTCGGAGTTCTCAGGCGCTCAAACGAGATACTCTCCGACAGGGCGAGGCTCAACGTGGCGGACGTCTGCCGCGTCGCCTACGGGGTACAGGGGGTGCTCGGTTGCCACTCCATCCGCACCCGCGGCCTCGCCTCGCAGATACACGTCGACATGCACATACAGGTAGACCCCGCGGCCACGGTATCGGCGGGCCACGCCATAGCCGAGGAGGTCGAACGCGCGGTCGGCGACACCCTCCCCGGCGTGGTCGACGTCATCGTCCACCTGGAGCCTTTCGACGATTACCAGTACAGGAAGACCCTGGAAGAACGGGAGCTTCTGGACTCCGCCGGGAAACAGGAATAAGGCCTTGAACCGTGTAGGATGCGTTAGCTAACGCATCCTACACGGCTATCCTTTTTTAAAAGCCGGGTAGCAACACATGTATCTGCTGGATTTTAGCTACGTTCAATCCAACCTGCGCAACTAGAAAGGCTGTTCCAGCACCGCTTTCAGCACTTCAACGGAGTATATCGGCATAAGGCAGGCGCTCTCTATGCAGAGTTGCACTGACGGCGCGGCTTTAACCTCTTTCTCGAAGAGAACCGCCGTCTCGGGCGAGTAACAACTCGCTAGAGCCTCTATGTACCGCTCCGTGGCCGCCTCGCCCCTCTTTCCCCTTACAGTAGCGAGCCTCCCGTGCTCCAGTAGAAGCGAGAGGCCGTTCAGAAAGCCGGTGAAGGCGTGGGGGTGGTCCTTAAGCGTTTCCCCCACCGAAGCCGCCAGAGCCTCGCCCCTCGCCTTCCAGCGCGCCTCTCCCGTGAGAAGGTAAAGGCGCATCGCGACCTCCATCGCGACGGTGTTCCCGGAGATCATAGCGCCGTCGGCCAGCTCCCTCGGGCGAAAAAGAAGGGTCTCGCCACCGGCGGGGGAATCGTAAAGCCCTTCGGGGGCTGAAAAAAGCTCCCAAAGCCTGTCGGAGATCCCGACCGCCTTGTCAAGATACTCCCTTTCCAGAGTGGCCTCGCAAAGGTCGAGGGCCAGCTTCGCGGCGAAGCCGTAATCCTCCAGAAACCCCTCTATCGCGGCTTCGCCTTCGCGGTATCTCCGCAGGAGCTTCCCCTTACGTTCCATCGTCCCCTCGATGAAGGAGAAGGTCTTTTTCGCCCGCTCGACGAGACCGGCGTCGCCGAGCGCCCGCCCCGCCCGCGCGAAGGCCGACCCGGCGAAGCAGCTCCAGCCGGTGAGTACCTTGTCGTCGAGATTGGGCCGTATCCTCTTCTCCCTGACGGCGAAGAGTTTCTTCCGGCACTCGCCCAGCCTCTTCTCGTCATCCCCCGAAGGCAGGCGGCCGGGATCGAGGATGTTGAGGCCGGTAAGCTCCCCCGTCGCCTCCTCGCGGTAGTTGCCTTCAGCCGTCAGGCCGTAGGCCGAGGCGAAAAACTCCCCGTCGCTCTCGCCGAGGATCTTTAAAATCTCCTCTTTGCTCCAGAGGTAGAAGAGCCCTTCGACGCCCTCCGAATCGGCGTCCTCGCCGCAGTAAAAGCCGCCCTCCGGTGAGGATAGGTTACGCGAGAGATACCCGAGGGTTTCGAGGAGCGCCTCTTTGTACCGCGCCTCGCCGGTTATCAGGCAGGCGTCGGTGAGCGCGAGTCCTATCCCGGCCTGATCGTAGAGCATCTTTTCAAAGTGAGGCGTGTGCCAGCGCTTGTCGGTGGAATAACGGTGGAAACCTCCCCCGAGGTGGTCGCGCAGCCCTCCGGAAAGCCAGGAGTCGACTGTCCTTCGGGCGATTGTCAGGGCGCGTTCGCTCCCGGAATTTCTCCACCTGCGAAGGAGAAAGGAAACCTGGTGGGGCGAAGGGAATTTGGGCGAACCCCCGAAGCCGCCGAAATTGGGGTCGAAGCTTCCATTCAGAAAGAGGAAGGTATCGTTGAAAAGCGAAGGGGGCAGCGCCGCGCCGCCGGGAGCCCCCGCCTCGCAGGCCGACGCCATCCCTTCGGAAAGCTGCCTGGCCGAAGCCTTGAGGTAGTCGCGGTTTTCCTCCCAAAGCCTTGCGGCATTCTCCAGAAGCTCCACGAGCCCCGGCCTCCCGCCCCCGGAGTGTTTGGGAAGGTAGGTGGAGACGAAAAAAGGCTCCCTGTCCGGAGTCAGGAAGAGCGTCAGCGGCCACCCTCCGCTGCCGGTGACGGCCTGACAGACCATCATGTAGACCTGATCGACGTCGGGCCGCTCCTCGCGGTCCACCTTCACCGAAACGAAATGCTCGTTCAAGATGCCCGCCACCTCCGCGTCCTCGAAGGACTCGCGCTCCATAACGTGGCACCAGTGGCAGGTAAAATAGCCGATGGAGAGAAAGACCGGCTTGTTCTCGCGCCGCGCCAGCTCGAAAGCCGCGTCGCCCCAAGGCTGCCAGTGGACGGGATTTTTAGCGTGCGAAAGAAGGTAGGGACTTTTTTCCAGATGGAGGATGTTTTCGGCGGTCATAGCGGTCTCCTTGATATTTCTGATAATACCCGGAGGCCCCCGGCGCGTCAAAAAGAGGAAATCCATTTTGGATTTTTGCCGATATTGCCGATATACCGATAAGTAGTATGCTAAGAGGCAAATCGCTGCACAGCTACGGAGAAAGAAAATGAAGATAAAGAGCCTTATAATGACCGGTTTCGTCCTGCTTGCCACGCTGGCGGTGCGGCCGGCCGAGTCCCGCGCCGAGGTAAACGTAAGCATAAACATCGGCGCGCCCCCCGTTATAGTCTCCCAGTATCCCTGGGAGCCGCCGCCCAGCGCCCCGCAGTTCTACACCTACAACTACTACCCCGCAATCGGGGTCTACTTCGACCCCGGACGCGGCCTCTACTTCTACCTAGAGGCGAACAACTGGCGCAGTTCCCCCTATCTGCCGCCCTACATAGTCATCCAGAATTTCGACTACGTCATCCTCCGGATGGGCGGCCCCGAGCCCCACAGGCACCACCTCGACGTGGAAAGACATTATCCCAGAGACCAGTGGGTCAGAAGAGACCGTACAAGAAGCCCCCGCCCCTGGGAACCGCGTCCCGGCAAGAACCCCTACCGTTACAGGTATTACCCCTCCAGCGGCGTCTACTTCGACCCCGGCCGGAACCTGTACTTTTACCCCGAAGGAAAAGTCTGGAGAAACTCCCCGGCCCGCCCGCGCCACATCACCTTTCCCGACAACGACTACATATTCCTCGACATGGACAGCCCCGAACCCGACAGGCACCATAACGAAGTCGAAAAGCACTACCCCAAAGGCCAGTGGAAAATGTACGAAAACGAACGCCGCCACGACGACGATCGCGACAAGGACCGCGACAAGGACCGCGACAAGGGCAACGACAAGAACGGCAAGGGAAAAGGCAAAGGCCGCGACAGAGACTGAAAAATCAGATAAGCCATAGTTTTAAAAACCCCGCCAACCGGCGGGGTTTTTTTGTTTCAGGAACGATGTCTCTCCCCCGGACAAAGCAAATAACTCCCAATATGTAAACGATCTGTATGTCCGCTGTTTTAAACTTGAATCATCGAAAGAAGAAATTCCAAACAGCAGACCCTGCAGCGGGGGGAATGGAGGAGAGCGATGACGATCAACGTAGGAAGAACCGACCGCATACGGAGGTTCGTACTCAGCGTGCTCTACATGGCGGCGCTCTATCTGCTGCTGGATGGCAACGAGCGCTATCTCGCCCTGCTGGCGGTAATCCCCATGACCACCGCCATCACCGGCTACTGCTGGCACTACGCGATGCTCGGCGTCGACACCAGAAGCGAAGAAGAAAAGGCCGGAAGCGAAGTACCCCTCATGGGCGGACATATGCACACGAAGGGTGTATAGCGCTTCCAACTCACAAACCGCCAAACCAAAGCCCGTCCGCTCCCGTAGCGGGCGGGTTTTTTATTTCCAGATAAACCTTGCAATCCGTAAGATTATGCCCGATAAACCACCTACCTTGACAACCCCCCGGCGAAGACCCATATTAAGTAGTGTCGCAAGCGCCTGAGCATACGGGTAACGCAAATAGTTAAAACTTAGCGAGTGACCGTAGGCGAAGGGCGCGACGCAGCATCAGGGCCGCGCACAAGTTTAAACGTAACGAGCAGGCCCTCAGGCAAGGAGACGCCCAAGACAAGACGCGAGACAGTATCGTGAATACGTCGAGCGGCGCGGCGAAGGGCGCGCCACAGCATCAGGGCCGCGCAGTAGTTTAAGGGGGCGATCTGGTTTCGACGGGGATACGAAAGCAAAAGGAGCGTGCAGAGGTCGCCGGTTGGCCTCTTAAAACAACCGGCAAAAAACAATAAGTGCCGACAACTACGACGTCGCACTCGCCGCTTAACTGACGGCGACGCTTCACTCCCCGATGTCTGCTGAGGGAGTCTGAAGCGCCATTTTAGCGGGCTGGCCGAATATCCTGGTCTCTTGGGGCTTCGGCGAGATCTGACAGAGAATCGGAAACGGAAAAGCCTGTCCGTGGGCGTCTCCCAACCTAAATTAAATCGCGGAACACGCACGTAGCGCCTTGAGTGGCCGGTCTTCGGACGGGGGTTCGATTCCCCCCGCCTCCACCAATTACGCAAAAGAGCCCATCATTGGTGGGCCTTTTTGCGTTAAGCGGCCGGGGTAGATGAGAACCCCCTTGGGTTCGGCAATTTCGCGCTCAGCGAAATTGGACAGCCCGGCTTTATCGGGCTGGGGCGAAGCCCCGAGGATTTGAAACGCCCTTCAAATCCGAGTCCTTCCCCCCGCCTCCACCATCTTGTTGGAATCATTAGGTTTTTTGAAATTCCGAGTCGCAACTTGGAGCACAAATGCCTCCTCTTGATGGATAATCAGGTGGGGGTTTTGTTTTTTGGGGGTATTGAAATTTGGGTAAAAAGGGAGCATTTTAATAAGTAAAGTTAATAAGTAAAATGGAAAGGTGACGAATGAGTGCTAAAAAAATAATTGAAGAATTGAACAAAGAAATCCAGATTATTGAGTTTAGAAATGGCGAGTCAGAGGAATTAAGGCAGAAATACATTGACCGTAATACCATAGGTCTTTCTGTTGACCAAGACATTTACCGTATTTTCAATACAAAATTCCTTTTGGATGATATCCGCGACAAAAAGATAACATTACCACAAATAAGCGTTAATGGCGTTGGTTTAGGAGACAAATATTCCTGCGAAAATCCGTTCTTAGACAAACAATTTCCTTTTGAAAATACTCATGTAACATTAGTCTATTTAAAAGATTTTTTCGGGTCTTGTTGGTCGCTAAAT
The DNA here is from genome assembly GCA_004322275.1 of bacterium. Taxonomy (NCBI): domain Bacteria; species bacterium. The sequence goes on along the minus strand of SCTA01000015.1, from coordinate 67,896 downwards.
GCTTTAGCAAATATGGCAACGTGGTCTAAATTTGGTGGTGCAAGTAGCGGTATTAGAATAAAAACAACTATCCGCAAGTTAATGAATGAGATATGCACTCCTGATAATAAATTTTACGGACTTAGTTATTTTTTTGGAAAAATTAAATATAAAGAAGATGCAGACTATGATGAGTGGAAACGTAGCATACGCGATTTTAGGCAATTACAAGATGACCAGTTATTCAAAAGCGTAGCGACATTATTAATGTTGCCAGCTACGTTCAAGGATGAAAAAGAAGCTAGACTAATATGTCATTATTCCGAAGGCACGCCTTTTGAAAAAGAATTTGTTTCTATAAGTTCAGCAAGGGAAACCAGACTATACGCGCAACGGCATTTCAATTGGGAAAATGTTATCGAAGGAGTTGAGCTAGAGCCTTGGGCTCAAACGGAAACACTTGATGATATTAAAGACAAATTAAGTAAAATTGGTATTAATTGTGATGTAATAATAAGCCCTAAATTCAGCAGTTAAACCAAATCAGCTACAGACTATTTTCTATTTATGGTATCGTCCCAAAAGGTTTTTGGGAGGTATCAATTGTCGCAACCGTCACCTTCAAATTCGGAGTGGTTAACCAGAAAAAAGCTGGTTGATCCCAAGTTGCGCGATGCTGGCTGGAAAATTCTTCCATCAAAGGATTTCTCTCCCTCTCGCCCCCTCTCGGACTATAACGGCTGCGCCATTGAAGAATTACCAACCGTGAATGGCCCCGCTGATTACGCTCTTTGCTCCGGTGCCAGGATCATCGGCATTGTCGAAGCCAAAAAGCTCACCCTCGGCCCTCAAAATGTCCTTACACAAGCCGAAAGATATTCCAAAGGCGTTACAGCTAGCCCCTTCAATTTCGGCGAATACCGCGTTCCCTTCATATATTCGACGAACGGCGAAGTGGTCTGGCATCACGACCTCCGTGAAGAGAAAAACCGCTCCCATCAAATCAGCGGCTTTCACTCCCCCAGTGCGCTAGAAGAACGTCTTTCATCCAATTTCGCCTCGCAATGCAAAATGCTTCTCGCCACCCCCAACGAGCACGAGCGCCTTCGCCCCTACCAGAAAGAAGCAAATCAGGCCGCAGAAGAGGCCATAGCCGCCAGCAAGCGGCATATGCTCCTAGCAATGGCTACCGGCACTGGTAAAACCTTCACAATGGTCAATCAGGTCTACCGGTTGATGAAATCCGGCGTCGCAAAGCGCGTACTCTTCCTCGTTGACAGAAAGGCCCTCGCCGCTCAGGCAGTACAGGCTTTCGCCTCTTTCGAGCCGGAGCCGGGGCTAAAATTCAACAAAATCTACGAGGTTTATTCTCAGCGCTTTCAGAAGGAAGACTTCGAGGAAGAAAAGTTCGACCCAAAGATACTTCCGGCTAAATACTTGACCGACCCCAAACCCGGCCTCGCCTTCGTCTATGTCTCCACCATCCAGCGCATGACGATAAATCTCTTCGGGCGCGAAGCCGTCTTAGAATTAGGCGACGAGCCCATAGAAGACGACGCCGATAGGTTGCCCATACCCATACACGCCTTCGACGTGATCATCGCCGACGAGTGCCACCGTGGCTACACCTCCCAGCAGTTGAATGTCTGGCGTTCCACCCTTGAGCACTTCGACGCGATTAAGGTCGGCCTCACCGCCACCCCTGCCTCCCACACCATGAGTTATTTCAAAGAGAAGGTCTTTGAGTACCGCTACGAACAGGCTGTGCGCGAAGGGTTTCTGGTCGATTACGACGTAGTGACGATAAAATCCAACGTCCGAATGAACGGCGTTTTTCTCAAGGAAGATGAGACGGTCGAAATCGTCGATACCCAAAAAGGCACCAAGCAGCTAGACCTGCTTGAAGACGAACGCAAATTCGACCCCTCTGAGGTCGAAACCAAAGTCACCTCGCCCGATTCAAACAAAAAAATAATGGAAGAACTGCGAAAATACGCAGACGAGCATCAAGAGCGCTACGGGCGCTTCCCCAAGACTCTCATCTTTGCCCATAATGACCTTAACCACACCTCCCATGCCGATCAACTCGTCACCACGGCAAGGGATGTTTTCGGCAGGGGTGAAGATTTCGTCAAAAAAATCACCGGCAAGGTTGACCGCCCTCTTCAGGCGATACGCGAATTTAGAAACCGCGACAAAACCGGAATCGTCGTCACCGTCGATCTTCTTTCAACAGGCGTCGATATTCCCGACCTTGAATTCATCGTCTTCTTGCGCCCCGTCCAGTCGCGCATCCTCTTTGAGCAGATGCTTGGGCGCGGCACGCGCAAAAGCCCAAACCACCCAGATAAATCGCACTTCACCGTCTTCGACTGTTTCGACGGCACACTCCTGGAGAGTTTCAGCAAAGCCACCTCCATGACGGTGGAAAAACTCTTGCCGCCCACCCGCACCATCATCGAGATAATCGAAGACATCTGGCAAAACCGCGACCGCGACTACAACACCCGCTGCCTGGTCAAGCGCCTTCGCCGCATAGACAAAGAAATGTCCGCCGAGGCACGCACAGCCTTCGCCGCCTTCATCCCAAACGGCGACGTAGGAGCCTTCGGCGAAGAACTCCCCGCAAGGCTCAAAAACGACTTCACCGGCACAATGCAGATACTACGCAACCCAGATTTCCAAAACCTCCTCATAAACTATGAACGCGCCCGGCGCACCTTCGTCGTGGCCTTGGAGAATGAAGACACCGTAACGAGCGAGTGGAAAGTCAAAGGCAACGACGGCAAAGAATACAAGCCCGACGACTACCTCGCCGCGTTTTCGCGCTTTGTCGCCGAAAAAGTCGACGAGATACAGGCAATCGGCATACTTCTCGACCACCCCAAAGACTGGAACCCAGACGCGCTAAAAGAATTGCGTGAAAAGCTCGCCTCCGCTCCCCAGCGCTTCACCATCGAACACCTGCAAAAAGCCCACCAGATAAAGAACCACAAAGCCCTAGCCGACATAATTTCAATGGTCAAGCGCGCCGCCCGCGAAGACGAAAGCCTCTACACCGCCGAAGAGCGCGTAAACCGCGCCTTCATGCGGATAACCGGCGCAATCGGCTACAGCGTGGAACAAAAACAGTGGCTCGACCGCATCCGCTCCGCCATGGTAGAAAACCTCTCCCTTGATCGCGACGATTTTGATACACTGCCGGTCCTCGTAAACGGAGGGGGCTGGGGCAAGGCAAAAAGAATCTTCGGGGAAAAACTCTCCGAACTGATTAAGAAGCTTAACGAAGCCGTGGCGGCTTGACGGGATGCTGAATGTCCGATGTTGTAAACAAGCTTTGGGGTTTCTGCCACACTCTCCGTAATGACGGTATCGACTACGGGGATTACATCGAGCAGATAACCTACCTCCTTTTCCTCAAGATGGCCCACGAGCGCGGAATCGACCTTCCCAAAGGCTGCGATTGGGCGGCGCTTTCCTCCAAATCCGGCGTCGCTCTGCTTGACGGCTATACCGAGATACTCCGCACCCTCGGCAAGCAAAAGGGCATCATAGGCGATATCTACTCCGGCGCGCTCTCCCACTTCCGCGAGCCGGTAAACCTCAAAAAGCTCATCGGCCTAATCGACGAAACCCAGTGGACAGAGCTTGACGTAGACGTAAAGGGAGCAGCCTTCGAGGGGCTCCTCGAAAAATCCGCCAGCGAAGGCAAAAAAGGCGCGGGCCAATACTTCACCCCGCGAATACTCATCCAAACCATCTGCCGCCTCGTAAAGCCCGATCCGCGCCTCCATAAAGAATTCACCATTTGCGACCCCGCTTGCGGCACAGGCGGCTTTCTCGTCTGCGCCTACGAATGGCTTTTGTCGCAAACCAAAGGCGGCGCTCTTGAAAGAGACTCCGCAAAAAGAATCCGCACCGCCACCTACTACGGCAAAGACCTCGTCGCCCGTCCGCGTCGCCTGGCGCTGATGAATCTTTACCTCCACAACATCGAGCCCAAGATCGAGCTTGGCGACTCCATCTACGAGGTAGACGGCGGCAGAAGATACGACGTAATCCTAACCAACCCGCCCTTCGGCACCAAAGGCGCGAATCAGGTGCCCGAGCGCGACGACTTCGTAATCTCCACCTCAAACAAACAGCTGAATTTCATCCAGCACGTAATGACGGTACTGAAACCCGGAGGCCGCGCCGCCGTGGTCGTGCCTGATAACTGCCTCTTCGCCGATCAGGCTGGCGAAGTCTTCAAAATCCTCACCGAAGAATGCGACCTCCACACAGTGCTAAGGCTCCCCAACGGCACCTTCAGCCCCTACAGCCCCGGCACCAAGACAAACGTAATCTTCTTCACCAAAGGCCAGCCCACCGAAACCGTCTGGATCTACGACGGGCGCACAAACGTAGCCGGAATAACCAAAAAAGACCGCCAGCTCACAGCCGCCCACTTCGCCGAATTTGAAAAATGCTTTGGCCCCGACCTCTTGGGCCGTTCACCGAGAAAGACGGAAGACAGCGCCGAAGACCGCTGGCGTTCCTTCAACATTAGCCAAGTTAAAGAGCGCGACTACAAGCTCGATTCGCTCAAATGGCTCAGGGATGAAAACCTTGACGACGCCGACGGCCTGCCCGAGCCGGAGGAACTCGCCGCCGACGCCATAGGCCAACTTGAAATAGCCATCGAAGAACTCGCCGCCGTCCTCGCCCTCCTAGAAAACGGAAACGGCGAAACCGTAGAGGCGGCGAAGTGAACAAAGAACTGCCCGAAGGGTGGGTGAAAGCGACCTTAGAAGAGCTTGCGATAAAACCCAAAGCCGATATTGTTGATGGTCCATTTGGGTCAGATATGAAGGCTTCTGAATACATCGAATCAGGAGTTCCAATTATCCGTCTTCAGAACATAGATCGGAACAGATTCATCGAAAAAAACACCAAATTCATTTCATCTAAGAAAGCCGAGGCATTGGCAAGGCACAGCTTTATTGCTGGTGATATTGTCATTTCTAAACTGGGAGAACCGCTGGGCAAAGCGTGCATAGTCCCTGAAAACATTGGGGCGGGCATTGTGGTGGCGGATGTCGTCAGATTCCGCCTAAACCATTCATTTCTCGACCCAGCATTTATATGTTTTTCTATCAATTCCCCTTTAGTAGCAGATTCCCTTATTGAACACACAAAAGGGAGCACGAGGCCTAGAGTTAACCTCGGCAATATAAGGAGACTTTCAGTACCCATTCCTCCTCTTGCCGAGCAAAAGCGAGTCGTAGCGAAAGTAGAGGTGCTGCTTGAGCGGGTAAATACCGCCCGCGAGCGCCTCGCCTCCGTACCTGCCATCCTCAAACGCTTCCGCCAGTCCGTCCTCACCGCCGCCACCTCCGGCAAACTCACCGAAGACTGGCGAAATCAGCGGAAAATTGGAATAGATTCATGGGTAAAAATATATGGATCAGATGTATTTAATTTTATAACTAGCGGGTCAAGGGGTTGGGCAAAGTATTATTCTAACACTGGTGCAATTTTCTTGCGTGTGGGAAACCTTGATCACAACACAATAAATTTAGACCTTAGCGAAATACAGCGAGTAAAACCTCCTAAGGGTTCAGAAGGCGAACGTACACGGATAAAGCTTGACGACATCCTTATTTCTATTACTGCTGATGTGGGAATGGTCGCTCTTATTAACCATGATATTGGTGAAGCATATATTAATCAACACTTATGCCTTGCTAGGCCAAATAATGCCTACAACAGTAGATATATTTCCTACTATTTAGCATCTCCTAGTGGTGGGCTTTCTCAATTAACAGATGCACAAAGAGGTGCGACAAAAGTCGGGCTTGCATTGGGAAACATACGCTCGTTGGAATTTTCCATGCCAAATTACGAAGAACAACACGAAATAGTCCGGCGCATCGAAGCTCTCTTCGCCTTGGCAGACGCCATCGAAAAGCGGGTCGCCGACGCCACCCGGCGCGTCGAAAAAATCACCCAAGCTATCTTGGCTAAAGCCTTCAGCGGCGAACTCGTCGCCACCGAAGCCGAGTTGGCAAGGCAAGAGGGCAGAACCTTTGAGCCCGCCTCCGCCCTCCTCGGCCGCATCAAAACCCAGCGCGCCCTAGCCGCGCCCGCCCAAAAATCCCGAGCACCGAAACGCGCCAAACCCCAACCCGCCGCTAAAACCCCCGCGCCAGCCTCTGGCGCAACCGGCGTAGTCCCCCAACGCACACCCGCAACAGCAAAACCTTTTGCGGATCAAGTCACAGGCGGAATCCCCCGACAAATCCTCGACTCAATGAAACCCGACGTAAGCTACTCCCGCGCCGACCTCCTAGCCGCCACCGGCATAACCGAAACCGACTGGCTCTGGGCCGTCAAACAACTAAAGCAATCCGCCCAGGTCACCCAAACCGGCGACCGCAGGGGGGCGAGGTACAGTCTGAGCATCGCCACGAAGAGCAATCTTGTTGAAATATCCAAACCGGCAATCCACAACCGCCATGCCGGAAACGACATGTTTAACAAGGCGGCGCTGTGCGCCTACATCGTCAAAAGTTGCCACGATCCCCGCTATCCTCTCGGCAGGGTAAAACTGGCAAAGCTTTTTTATCTGGCGCAGCACAAGGCCGATATACACCTTACCAAGTCCTTTGAGAAATTGGCCGCCGGGCCGCTGGATGTTGGAATTTTCAAGGTTCTGAATCTTGCCCAAAAACAGGGCTGGCTGGTTTTGGAAGAGGCTATCGGGAAATTGAAACCCGTTTCTCCGGGAAAAAAGATAGACGAGGCCCTGCCTCAGGCTGAAAAAATCCTTGGCGACTCGAAATCAAGAGTCGATGAAATGCTTTCCTTTATGAAGAAATTGGGGTGGAAAGCACTCGAACGCTGGGCCACAGTGCTTGAAGCCGCTTTGGAACTGATTCAGCTCAATCGCCCGGTAAACGTCTCCACCGTCAAGGAAGTGCTGATCAACAACGAGAAATGGCGGGCAAAACTAGACCGCGAAGAATTCGCCGACAATCACATCCGTGATACAATCTCCGGTCTCAAAAACCACGGTTTTTTGCAGTAACCCGTCCCGCAAGGGCTTATATTAATTTGAGCGAAGCGGGTGTCCAAAGTCCAGAGTCATGCACTGGCGCCACCGGCTCGGCTTCAAGATTCTGTTGAGGCTCACGGTTACATCCAGTTGAAATCACGAAATGTCGTGTCCCAAGGTGGCAAACAGTTTCAAGTGCAAACATTCGGCATACCGCCCAACTCTTCCGTCCGCACGGGCGCTTAACGGTAGCCATTGATGCGGATTCCTGCACGGCGTTTAAATTCCCCTCCAACTCACCCCTCGCGCAAACTTCCCCTTTAGGTTAAAATTCCCGCCGTTACTCTTTTGAAGGGAGTCCTTTATGAATTCTTTCGACCTTTTCGTCGCGGCGTGCGTGGTTCTCTTCCTCTGCTTCGGCCTCTGGCGCGGGGCGGCGAGGCAGATCGTCTCCCTGATCGGCCTTGGCGCGGGGGTCTTTCTGGCCCTGCGCTGGCACGCCTCGCTGGCGGGCATGCTGCCCTTCGGCTCGGAGAAACTTCGCCTCCCGCTCTCTTTCGCGCTCATCGTCCTGCTCGTCATGCTGGCGGCGTACCTCGTAGGGTGGATGCTGACCAAGCTGGTCTCGGCAATCGGCCTCGGCTGGCTCAACAGGCTTTTCGGCGGTATAATCAGCCTTGCGAAGGCGGCGCTGGTGATTCTGGCGGTGGCCATCCTGCTCGTGGAGATTCTCCCCGGCCAAAGCCAGACCCTTCGTGACTCGAAGGTCCTGCCCTGGGTGTTGAAGGCCGAGAGCGCCGCCGTCTCGCTCATACCCGAGGAAGCGCGTCTCGCCATAAACGAAAAGCTCCGCGATCTTGAAAATTTCTGGAATAACCGTTAGGAGGTCTGCAATGGTTAAGGTTCTTATAGCTTTCTCATCCAGCAGCGGCAACACCGAGAAGCTGGCAAAGGCGGTGGCTCTGGGCGTAACGGACGCGGGGGGCGAACCTCTCCTGAAGCGCGCCGGGGAGGTCACGACTGACGACCTCGTCGCGGCCGACGCGATCATCCTCGGAAGCCCCGTCTACTTCGGCACCCTCTCCGCCGAGGTCAAGGGACTTATCGACCGCAGCGTCACCGTGCGAAGGAAGCTAAAAGACAAGGTCGGCGCGGCCTTCGTAACTTCCGGCCACGACACCGGAGGCAAGGAGACCACGATTATCTCCATCCATCTGGCCTTCTTGATCCACGAAATGGTGGTCGTAGGCGACCCGATAGAGGCTGGCGGCCATTTCGGCGCGGCCTGCCGGGGGACTCCGACGGAAAAGGACGAGAAGTGCGGCGCCCTTCTGGGCGAGCGGGTGGTGAAGATCGCCGGGAAGCTGAAGGCGGAGTGAAGCCGCTTTCTTACATGGTTAAGAAGTGATACGGATAAGCGAAGAGATTGAACTCGGCGAGGAAGAGCTTTCGGAGAAATACATCCGATCCTCGGGGCCGGGCGGCCAGAACGTCAACAAGGTCGCGACGGCGGTGCAGCTTCGCTTCAACGCCCTCTTGTCCCCCAATCTGAGCGACTACGTGCGCCTGCGGCTCCTGAAACTCGCCGGGAGCAGGGCGACCCTTGAGGGCGAGATAATCATAGAGGCCGACAGATTCCGCACGAGGGAGCAAAACCGGGCCGACGCCCTCGAACGGCTGAAAGAACTCATCATCGCCGCCGCCAAGCGGCCGAAGCGCCGCGTCAAGACAAAGCCCACCAAAGCCTCGAAGGAGCGCAGGATCGAGGCGAAGAAGGGGCGCGCCACGGTAAAGAGAGGGCGCACGAAGGTAAGGGCCGAGGATTCCTGAAAATATCCGCAGGAAATTTAAAAGGGGAAGAGCGTGCGCTCCTCCCCTTTGCTGCTCTTAGAGGGCAATCGCCGGGTTACTGCTCGGAGGAATGGTTATGGCGGCAGCCGGGGTGATCTTTTTTGTCGCAGTCGTTTTTTGCTTCTCCGGAGTTATTTACAGGGCACTTGCCGCGCGCGCCGGGTACGGTGCAGAAACCGTGTTCGTCTTCAAGGCTCTCGTGGCTCGTCTCAAGCTGCAAGGTTACGTGGCTTATCCCCAGCTGCTCTTTCAGCGTCGAGGTCAGGGTCCGAAGCACCTTCTCGCGCTCGTCGAACCCCTCGGCGATTACGACGTGGGCGGAGAGCGCTTCCGTGCCGGGCTGTATCGACCAGATGTGGAGGTCGTAAACGCAGCAGACCCCCTCCGTCGTCAGAATCGCCTCCTCCACCTTTGAAAATTCGAGGTGGGCGGGAACCCCCAGCAAAAGGACGTGCGTCGATTCCTTTAAAAACCCCCACGAACTTGCGAGGATAAGGGCGCAGATGGCGAAGCTCATCAGCGGGTCCGCAAAGGTCCAGCCGGTTTGCCAGATTATCAAACCCGCGACAATCGCGCCGAGGGAGCCGAGGGTGTCGGCCAGCACGTGGAGGAAAGCGCCCTTGACGTTCAGGCTGGCTTCCTTGTGAGAGTGGAGCACCTTCGCCGAAAGGAGGTTAATCGCGAGGCCCGCAGCCGCGACAGCCATCATGCCTACGGGGCGAATCTCCTGCGGAGATTGCATGCGCAGCCAGGCCTCGTGGAGGATCATTCCTACGATAACCCAGAGGGTGAGGCCGTTCAGTAGCGCCGCCAGAATCTCGACCCTGCGGTAGCCGAAGGTCTTCGTCATGGAGGGGGGCTTTTCCCCGAGCTTTACGGCGAAAAACCCAAGCCCCAGCGCGGCGGCGTCGTTAAGCATGTGACCCGCGTCAGAGATGAGCGCCAGGGAGTTGGTGAGCCAGCCGCCGATGAACTCTACGATCATGAAGGACGCGGTGAGGCAAAAGGCGATCGCGAGCGATCGCTTCGTGCCTCCGGCGTGGTGGTGGAGATGGCCTTCGTGATCGTGGCTCAGCGTTTCTTCCATGTCTAAATCATAGCATTCGCTACCCGTCTTAAAAACCTCCAAAAAAATTCTCCTAAAACTTTCCGCCGGGGGCCGAAAAATGGTAAAAGCAAGCGACTCATGAAAACAACAACGGGAGAAGCGCAAAGTGTCCGACGTAAGAGTAAGATTCGCCCCCAGCCCCACCGGCTACCTCCATATCGGCAGCGCCCGTACGGCCCTCTACAACTGGCTTTACGCCAGAAAGACCGGCGGCAAAATGATCCTCCGCATCGAGGACACCGATGTCGAGCGCTCCACCGACGAGAGCCTCGACACCATAATCGAAGGACTTAAGTGGCTGGGCCTCGACTGGGACATCGGCCCCTACTACCAGTCCGCCTACAGGGGAGAGCACACCGAAGCCGCGAAAAGACTCCTCTCCTCCGGCCATGCCTACAAGTGTTTCTGCACGAAAGAGGAACTGGATCAGAAGCGCGCCGGTTCCGAAGGGAAGAGCGAATTCGGGTACGACAAAAAGTGCCGCAGGCTCTCGCCGGAAGAGGTCTCGGCGAAGGAAGCGGCCGGGATTCCCTACGTGATACGCTTCGCCATACCCGAGGGGGAGGGAACGGTCGTCTTCGAGGACAAGGTTTACGGGAGGATCGAAAAATCCTGGCGCGACCTTGAGGATTTTATCATCCTGCGCTCCGACGGAACTCCGCTCTACCTGCTCTCGAACGTGGTGGACGACATACGCGACGGAATAACCCACGTAATCCGCGGGCAGGACGGCCTTGGCAACACTCCCCGCCAGGTGCTTATCTATCAGGCCCTCGGCGCGCCGATTCCCCTCTTCGCCCACCTGCCGCTCACCCTGGACTCCCAGAAGGCTAAGATAAGCAAGAGAAAGCACGGCGAGGCGGTAGCCATTCACTTTTACAGAGAGAAGGGGTTCCTGCCCTGGGCTCTCTGCAACTTCCTCGCTCTCCTCGGCTGGTCTCCCGGCGACGACAGGGAGATTTTCACCAAAGAAGAGCTTATCGAGGCCTTCTCCCTGGAGCGCATCAACCGCTCAAACTCCGTCTTCAACCTCCAGACCGAGGACTCCAAGTTCTTCACCGACCCGAAGGCGCTGGCCGTAAACGCGCACCACATCAAAAGCCTTCCGCTGGAAGAACTTGCCGTTCTGGTGAAACCAGTGCTGGAAAAGGCCGGTATCTGGAACGCGGAGTACGAGGGGAGCAGGAAGGAGTGGTTTCACGCCGCCCTTGACCTTATCCGCGAGCGCTTCCACACCTTGAACGACTTCGCCGAGGCGGGCCGGGCCTATTTCGCGGACGATTTCGAGCTCGAAGACAGGGCTCTGGAACGCAACATCGTAAAGTTCCCGGCGCTTCGCGAGCACCTTCCCGTTCTCGCCGCAAGGATAGAGGCGATGGAAGGGTTCGACCCGCACGAGTGCGAGAACCTGATGCGGCAGCTTTGCGAGGAACTGGGAATAAAACCCGGCGTGCTCATCAACGGCGTCCGCACCGCCGTCACCGGGCAGCTTGCCGGGCCCTCTATGTTCGAGGCTCTGACGCTCATCGGCAAGGAAAAAACCATCAAGCGCCTGAAGAACGTCGGCTGGGTGTTCGAGGCCGCCGAAAAACTCAAAAAGTAAACCGAAAGCGAAGGGGCCGTCTTTTTGGACGGCCCCTCCCCTCATACTCCAGTCCTTTTGCCCGCCGGTAAACCCCTCCCACCGGTTTGGCGTCTCACTTTATTAGAGCGGAAGTCCCGCCGTATTTTTGACTAAGGGAAATTTATGGATTTTTTTGCATTTTCAAAAAAAAAGGCGGCGAATATCCGCAAGTCTCCGGCCTTATACCTTCGACGAGCGGCGCAGACGGTCTCCGTTCTGATAATGGTGCTGGCGGCGTGGCAATTCTCAGGATTCATCGACGTTCTGAGAAACGGCGGGGGCGTTTCTTCGGCTTACCGGCCCCCGGTGGTGGAGGGCTTTTTGCCGATAGCCGCGATAACCGCGCTACGGGCGGGCATCCATACCGGCGTCTTCGACACCGTCCACCCGGCCGGTCTGGTAATTCTGCTGGCCACGCTGGCGACGGCGCTTTTGTTTCGCCGGGCGCTCTGCTCCTGGCTCTGCCCTATAGGGTCGCTCTCCGAATTTCTCGGCGCTCTCGGCGCAAGGTGGAAACTCTCCCTGAGCGTACCCAAGTGGCTGGATTACTCGCTGCTTGCGATGAAATACGGACTCTTCATCTGGATCTTCAAGCTCTTCTTCCTGATGGACGGCGAGGCGGCGCTCTCTTTCACGCGCCTTCCCTACTACGCCGTCTCGGACGTGAAGATGTTCGAGCTGTTCTCAAATATCGGGGTTATCGGAGCGGGCTTCGCGGGTTCGCTTGCTCTGGCCTCGGTGTTCGTCAAATCCTTCTGGTGCAGATACCTTTGCCCCTACGGGGCCCTGCAGGGAGTCCTCGGGCTCCTGAGCCCCTTTACCCTTAAAAAGGACGCCGCCCTGTGCAACTCCTGCGGGCTCTGCTCCAGGGCCTGCCCCAACCGCGTAGACGTCGCCGGGGCAAAATCCCCGGTAATCTCTCCCGAGTGCATGGGCTGCACCGACTGCGTCACCGCCTGCCCGAAAAAGGGCGCTCTGACGCTAAGATTCCCCGGATTCAAAAGCGTCCGCCCCCTCGTCTTCGGCCTCGCCTTCCTCGCCCTCTTCTTCGGGGCCGTGGGCGTAGCGAAATGCACCGGCCGCTGGGACAGTTCCCTCACCCTTGGCGATTACAGGTCGCTGTATCGGATGATGGGCCGTTAAACCGGCTTCCTATTTCGGCGAAATAGTTTGCCTGGAGTTGGATACGGCTTTCAGCAGTCTTAAATTATCTATTCCGCTTCCTGCAAACTCACAAATCTATGGCATATTTTCATCAGGCCCTGTTTTTTGAAAGGAGGCTCCTGATGAAAGAAGTTCTCGTGATAGCCCTCTTCGGGATTTTGTGCTTTTCCTCGTCCCTTTCCTTTTCCGGCGAAAAGACCGCCGGGACGCTCCGCCTCTACTCCGCCGCCGACAAGAAGTTTTACGAGGCCGAGCCGCTCCGTCTCTCCGAGAAGGAGTGGAGAGAGCGCCTCTCGCCGGAGGCCTTCAACGTCACGCGGGAGGCTGGAACGGAAAGGCCCCACAGCGGGAAATACTGGAACAACCACGAGGAGGGAATCTATTCGTGCATAGCGTGCGGAACCGATCTCTTCGACTCCGCCACCAAGTTTGAATCCGGCACGGGCTGGCCCAGCTTCTGGGCGCCCATCGCCCCCGAAAACATCCTGACGCGGGTCGACAAGGGCTTTTTTACCACCCGCACCGAAGTAGTATGCAGAAGGTGCGAAGCGCACCTCGGCCACGTCTTCGACGACGGCCCCCCGCCTACCGGCCTTCGCTACTGCATGAACTCGGCGGCGCTGAATTTCACCCCGAAGGCTAAAGACAAATGAACCCTCTTTGGGCGGTCCTCCTCCTGTTCCTCCTTCTCGCCTCGGCGGTCTCCACCGCTTTCGGAGGTTCCCCGGTCTGCAGCGCCTTCCCCGGAGGGTTTTCGGCTGGCTCGGTGAGCGTCGAGGAGGTGCTCGCGAGGGCGGCGGACATAAAGAGCTTTAACACGCCGGAACTCGCGCCCCTCGACACGGAGCGCCCCGCGAAGGTCGAGATCGCCCAGTTTGGCCTCGGCTGATTCTGGGGAGTAGACTCCCGGTTCGGGAGCATCGAGGGAGTAGTCGCCACCGTCGCCGGGTACACGGGAGGCACGAAGGGAAAGCCCACCTACAACTTCCTCGGCGACCACACCGAAACCGTGCTGGTCGTCTTCGACCCCGCTAAAATCTCCTATGAGATCCTCCTTCAGGTCTTTGCAAAAAGCCATGACCCTTTCACCGAATCGGGGCCGAAGCAGTACCGAAACGCCGTCTTCTCAGCGAACGAAGAACAGCTCGGGCGCGCCAAAGCCTTCCTGAAAGCCCTTGGGGAAAGGGAGGGCAAAGAGGTGAAGACCGAAGTCGAACTGGTCAGCTCCTTCACTCCCGCCGAGGACTACCACCAGAAATACTACCTCCGCCAGAACACGGACTTTTACAGGGCGCTTCGGGAGCGCTACCGGAGCGAGGCCGACTTTCTCTCCTCCACCGCGGCGGCCAGACTTAACGGCTACCTCGGCGGAAACGGGAAGCTGGAATTCACAAAAACAGTTGAAAAGCTGGGACTCCCGCCCCGGCTGACGGAAGAGTTGAAACGGCTGGCATCGAGGCGGCTGAAGTAGTTCCAGCACCTGAGCGGGCTACCTTTGAAAAAGCCTACTGTTCCAGCACGAGCCGGAAACCCCTGTTTGGGTATCCCTTGGCGGGATCCCCATAACCGCGGGACCGCACAGTGATGCCGTAGATGGGGGAATTGAAGGCCCCTCCGCGCAAAACCCTGACAGCGCCGGTAGAAGGCCCCGTGGGGTCTGTGTGCCCGCTGAAATTATCGAATGAATATGAATACCAATCGTTCACCCACTCGTGAACGTTTCCGCTCATGTCGTAGAACTGTTGATATGTGGGGTGCTTCCTCCCGACGGGGTGTGCTCTGCCGCCGCTGTTGCCTTCATACCAGGCCACTTCATCCGGGTTGTCGCTTCCCGCGTATTCGTAACCAGTGGGGTTCCGCCCCCCGCTTGCCGCAAATTCCCATTCCGCCTCGGTGGGAAGCCTGTAAGTCCTGCCCGTCATTCCGTTCAGGGCAGCTATGAAATCCTGAACTTCGTTCCAGCTTACGTTCGCCGCGGGGAGTTGAGTATCGCCCACGTAGCCCACGTACGAGTACACATAGCCCGGGAAGTACCCGGTTACCGCTTCCCACTGCGCGACCGTGATCTCCCTTTTGCCCATGTAAAACCACTTGGTCAGGGTGATATTTTCAGGAGAGGAAAATTGAAAATACATCGTGAAAGTTCCCGGCGAAAGCAGGATGAACTCTTCCGGGGGAACCGGGTCCGAGTAAAAAGCATCACTGAAATCAGTGGTGAAGGACCACACCTTCTCCTCGGCCAAACGGTTTCCCGACGTGTCCTTGACCCCGGTGGTTATTCTTGCGGTGTAGTTGGTGCCGGGCGCAAGGTTCCCGGCAGGAATGAAGCAGGCGACCGGGGTCGAAGTCCATTCGTTATTTCTCAGGGTTACGGACCCCTCCACGGGCAGCCCCCCACCCCATGCTGGTCTTGTCAGGGTGAAGGTCTGAGAGTTTACCGTGGCTGGATCCACCACCTTTGAAAAAGTGACCGAAGGAGCCCCGGATACGGAAACGTAGGCGGCCCCGTCCGCGGGATATTTTGATGAGATATAGGGAGGGGTGGTGTCGGGTTCGTTGCTGTCAGGAGGGCCTTCGCCAAGAGACACGCCAATACCGCTGTAATCGCCTTCGGTGGGAATGCACCCGGCAAGTCCGACTGAAAGGACGAGCAACAACGCGAACGAGAACATTCTTTTCCCCACGGGTTTCTCCTTTGAAGGCAGCGCCCCGGACGTCTGCCCTGCCAGATGAACCATCCTGAATTTCATTTTACACCGTTACGCGAAAAAATACAGCGGCCCGAGCGAGCCCTGAAACTTTGGTGACAGAATGACGCGCCAATAATATTACATGATATATAAACTAATGAATTCAGTGGGATTTGGCGAGCCATCCACGCCTGGGCGACTTTCAAGTCGGAATTTCTTTGTTATGCTTCTATCAAGTGTGATTCCGTGCCGGTTAACCCCCGGCTGCATTTGTTTTGATAAGTATTGGCTGGAAAGTTCTTCTATTACAGGAGCACAGGTAAGAGAGCAATGGCACTACTACCCATTCTCAGGCTTGAAAAGCGCCGGTCGCTCGCCCTTCTGCTCCTGCTGACCGCCGCTCCCTGCGCCGCCGCCCCGCTCTACCCCTTTTCGGCGCTCGCCCCCATGCCGATGGAAGGGGGAGAGATAAATCTGCGCCTCGGCGCGAGCTACTTTCACCGCGACCACCTGATCTTCGACGACGAGGACAGAAACCGCAAAGTGGCCGAACTGCCCTCGATCCGTTCAGTGATCGCCGTAGCGCCCAACTCCGAAATTCATCTGAGCTACCCTCTTCTCTATCTCGAACAGGAAGGGCAAAGCAGCGAGTACGGGTCGGGAGACGCGACCATCTCGGGACTCTTCACCCCCTTGGGAACAGACGCCCGGAATGTTGCGTTGGGGCTAAAGCTCGCGGTCAAACTGCCAAACGCCGACGACGAGAAGGGGTTCGGCACCGACGAAACCGATTTCTCCATAGGTCTGGCTGCGGCAAAGAAGGCAGGAAGCTTCCTGACCGTGGTCAACGCCGATTTCGCGATACTGGGAGAGCCCCATTCCGCCGCCACGAATCAGGACGACGTGCTTGTCTACAATCTGGTGGGAATTTACGACTTCGGCGGAGGGGTAAACGCGGGACTCGGAATCGACGGACTGAACTACAGCAAGTACGGCAACAACCGTCTTTCGGCCAGCGCGGGACTTAGCTTTCCGTGGCGCGTCGTGGGAATCGACCTCGGATTCGGCCTCGGCCTTGCGGGAAAAGCCCCCGACTGGACCGCCACCGTGGGCATGAGCTTCCAGTTCAACGCCCCCGTAAACGTCCGCTCCCCGGGCCAATGCAGGGAACCGTGATGAGCGATGCGTCAGAACGGGATGAAGCGGCGGTCTTACCTTTTGCAGGCTCCGCAATCGGCGCAGCCCACGCAGGGCGATATCTCAGCCCTGCACCTCGGGCAGATCCGCCAGAGCGGGTCGGTGACGGGAAGGCCGCAGGAGGGGCAGGCTTTCTTTTTCGGAATCTTATCTTCCGCTTTTTTCACGAAGAACATCCTTAATCCTACAGTACTATTCTCGCCAGTATACCCCCGGCGATAAAAGCGATAATCCACGAACTGACCCAGATATACATCCCCTGCTTCATTCCGCGCTCCTTGAAAAGAACCATCAGGCTCGCTATGCAGGGCACAAAGAGGGTCATGGTCACGAGGGCGACGACGGTCTGCCAGGGCGAAAGGGACAGCGAGGTTAGCCCCGCCGCTCCGAAATCGCGTCTTACCATACCCATGACGAAGGCCGTGGAGGCTTCGCCGGGGAGCCCGAGCCACCCCTGGGTCAGCGGCGAAAGGGCCGTCTGCCAGGCCGCGAGGACTCCGGTGCGAAGGAGGATGGAGACGCCAAGCGCGCCTGCGGCGAACCACGGCAGGGCTTCCTTCATAAAGAAGAAGGTTCTCATCACGGTCTTTCTCGCGATGTTGCCTAGCCTCGGGATGCGCATGGGCGGCAGGTCGATCAAAAGCTCGGTCGTCTCGCCGGGAACCACCTTGCCCATCACGGTGCCGACTATCACGAGGCAAAGGAAGATGGAAGCGCCATAGACGGCGGTGTAGACGCCGCCTATCGCAGCGAGCATTCCTGTGATGACGCCTATCTGAGCCGAGCAGGGTATGACGAAGTTGAGTATCGCCGTGGCTATCGTCCTCTCGCGGTGGGAGCCCAGAATCCTCGTGGTGATGGTCCCGAGCTGCACGCAGCCGAAGCCGAGGATTATCGGGATAATCGCCCTGCCGTTGAGGCCGATGCCGTTCATCATGCGATCGACGAAGGCCGCGAGCCTCGGGAGGTAGCCGGAATCCTCCAGCAGCGAGAGGGTGACGTAAAAACCTGCCACTAGAGGAAGGAGGAGGCCGAAGAGGTAGGTCACGGTCATCGTGAAAAGGCCGAATTCCCCGATGAGTATCGCCCCGAGAAAGCTCTCGGGCGAGACCCACCTCGAAACCGTCCCGATTACCCAGGGCTCGTAAAGCCCCTGCATTATCTTGCCCTCGGTCACCGCCACGATGTCGCCCGCGACGAAGACGCCGACGACCTGATAGGCGGCAAGAAGCATGATAGCGAGTATGAGAAGCCCGCTGACCGGCTCAAGGCACATCCGGCCGATGAAATCCCGGACTCTGCCTTTCCCGTGGGGCCTTTTGACCACCTCATCGACGAGCTTGTTCACCCGCTCCCGGCGAAGAATGTAGATAGCCTCCCGGCCCTCTTCACCGCCGCTCAGGTGGACGCCGTGGCGGAGGGCGACTACCTCGTCCCCCTCGGCAACCATCAGCGCCTCCGGCCTCATGTCGATCCGGTCCAGAAGCGCGGTGACTCTCTTTTCCACCTCCGGCGTGGGGTGTCCCGGCACGGCGCGTTCCACCGCCTCCAGCACCTCGGCTATCCCCTTGCCCTGCACGGCGGCGCAGGGGATGACCTCCACGCCAAGCTCGCGAGTCAGGGCGGGAAGGTCTATCTCTATTCCGTTGGCTTTCGCCTCGTCGGTGAAGTTGAGAGCGACGACCATGGGAATTCCCATGTCCAGCACCTGAAGGGTAAGAAAGAGGTCTCTTTCGAGGTGGGTCGAATCGACGACGTTTACCACTACGTCCGCGCCCAGTATCACGTCTCTGGCGACGCGCTCCTCGTCGTTGAAGGAGCCGACGCCGTAAACGCCGGGAGTGTCGTAAACCGACCACGAACCGGCCTTGCCGCCCATAACCTCGACGGTGGTGCCGGGAAAGTTTGAAACCTCCACGTAAAGGCCGCTCCACGCTCCGAAAAAGACAGACTTTCCGACGTTGGGGTTCCCCACGAGGACCAGTTTCTTCTGTCCTCCGGGGAAAAGCTCTTCAACCGCGCTGCAGTGACAATTGCTCATTGACCTTATTCCGCTTTCTTCAGGGAACCGGGGCGAACCTTTAGGGATTTGGCCAGCCCTCTTCCGATGGCTATCTCCTGGCCGCCGAAGCGAAGAACAATCGGGCCGAAGGGAATCCGCGCATGGCACAGCACCTTCGTCCCCGGCGCGATCCCGAAACGAAGGAGCTGATGGCGGACATCGCCCTCCGGTATCGATTCTACTATCGCTTCCTGACCTTTTTTAAGTTCGGAAAGGCTCACTTTGTGCTCCGGTTCCGGCGGTTCGCGGCATCAGCCCGACCGCCTTATTGATATTGAATTTCATTACATATATAACGAGTCCGGCGTCCCGGGTCAAGGGCTTAATGATAATTATTTTCATTTTCTTTAAGAGGCGTTGAAAAACTGCTGCGAGCCCCGCTTTCTTCGTCGCGATTCGCTTCTCGCTCGCCTGACACCCGGTCATGTCTCGCTTCTCGCTGTGCGGCTCCTTGAAATCGGGGCTTCTCCCGACGTTTTTCAACAGCCTCTTATGCTTTTCAAGACTATTTTTTAACCTCTCGACATAAAACGCCGTTTCGTTATATGGTCTGCAAAATTGCCGCGAGCCAAAGTGCGAGAAGGATTTTCCCTGCCGGCTTTCTATTTCGGATGAAGGGCAAGGAGTTCCCACTTCGCTTTTCAAGCTTCGAGGGACAAGCCGCAAAGCGCGCGACGAAGACAGTATCGTGTAATACGGCGAGGAGCGCGCCTGAGAAACGACGCAGCCCTTCGCCGAAAGAGGAAGCCGGTCCAGGAGAACAACTCATGAAAGATTTCCCGATCTCCATGCGGGTAGAAGTCCGCTGGAGAGACGCCGACCCTCTGGGCCACGTCAACAACGCCGTCTACCTCACCTATTTCGAGATGGCGAGGGTGGCCTTTCTCAAGGCCCTGCTCGGCTCGATTTCGATGGAATCGGTGAATTTCGTAATCGCGAGCATCACCTGCGAGTACGTTACCCCCGTCTTCGTGGGGGATATGATAGAGATAGGGATAAAGGTCACCGAAGCGGGGCGGACGAGCTTCGACTTCGAGTATCTGATACTCCACGCCCTTGAGGGATTCCCTGTGGCGAGCGGAAAATCCACGCAGGTTTTCTACGATTTTCAGGAATCGAGGAAGATGCCGATACCGGAAGGTTGGCTGGAAAGCGTGGAGATGATTCAGGGAGAAAAAATTAAACGGCGATAGTTACGGTTTTCTTGCCTTTTCCTCGGCCTCGCTGAGGCGGTGGTAGACGGGCCGAAGTTCCGAGGGGTCGACTCCCCTCCCCGCCTCGAAGGCGGCCAGCCCGAGAAGGGCGACCACTCCGGGGTCGATATTCCACTTCTCTTCGGGAGCGGTTGCGAAGTTTTCCCCAAGAACCGCCCTCCACGTCTCCCGGTAAGCCCCCGTTCCCGACCCCGTAAAGAGGATTTTTTTCCCGGTTTCGAGGGCTTTTTTCGCGAAATCTCCGGGATCGAAGGCTCCTTCGGGGGAAACCTCAACAAAACTCTTCCCGTCGTAGAGTGCGCCGTAGACCTGCTGCTTTCTGGCGTCGAGCACGGCGGCGATCACTCCGTCGAACTCCCCAGCGCCGAGGGCCAGCGCCCGAAGGCTCGAAACTCCAATGGCCTTTACCGAAAGCCCGAAGGCCAATCCCTTCGCCGTCGCCAGCCCGACCCGAAGGCCGGTAAAGGAGCCGGGGCCGTGGGTAACGGCTACGGCGCGTATTTCGCGCTTGTCTTTTTTCGCCCCGGCGAGCACCGCTTCTATCTGACGAAAGAGAGATTCGCTGTGCCTTCCCGTGCCGGTTGTCAGCGAAGAGGCCAGAACCCTGCCCTCGCCCGCCAGTGCGGCCCCGGTGGAACCCGCGGAGGTGTCTAGGGCGATAAGAAGCGCCACTGTCAGCCTATGAGTCTCGCAACGTCGTTGTAGACCAGAAAGATCATCAGCATGACCAGCACGACGAACCCGACCTGCTGGGCGATTTCGCGGGTGCGCTCGCTTACGGGCTTGCCCCTCACCGCTTCGATGAGGAAGAACACCAGCACCCCGCCGTCGAGAATCGGCATCGGAAGGAGATTGAGCACGCCGAGGTTGACGCTTAGGACCGCCATCAGGTAGACGAAAGCCATGATTCCGGCCCGCATAGCGTCGCCCGCGAGCCCGGCTATGGCCACCGGCCCGCCCACGTCGTCCCTGCTGCCCCTGCCCGTGACAAGCTTGCCGACCACTTCGAGGGTCATGACGGAGTATTCCCAGGTCTGCTTCACCCCCTCCACGGGCGCGCGCAGGAGGGAAACGCCGTCATTTCTAGGAACCACCTCGCCGGACCATTTAATCCCCACCACCGGGCGCGGCTCTTTCTCCGCTCCCTCGGCGACCATCTTCGGGGTGACCTTGAAAGTCATGCGCTCGGCGCCCCTCTGGACGGCGATCTGGAGCTCGTTCCCTCTGGAGTTGTAAATGGCCATAGCCATCTCGTCCCAGGTGGAGACCTCCTTGCCGTCTACCGCGACCACCTTGTCGCCCGCCATT
Source organism: bacterium (assembly GCA_004322275.1). NCBI lineage: Bacteria > bacterium. The sequence continues at coordinate 46,663 of SCTA01000015.1, read as the reverse complement.
ATTCCGGCTTCCTTCGCGGGCAGCCCCTCGCTGACATCGCCGACGGTGGCCATCCTGGCCTGCGTGCCCTGAAGGGCGATGGCGGAAAAAAGAAACACTGCGAGGATGATGTTCATCAGCGGCCCGGCGACGACCGTGAGCATCCTTTCCCAGACGGGACGCGAGGGGAAAGCCCTCTCCTTGTCCTCGTCGTCCTCCACCTCGCCGGTAAGATCGCCGCCGTGGAATTTGACGTAGCCTCCCAAGGGGAAAGCGGAGATGGCGTATTCGGTTTCGCCCTTCTGGTATCGAAGCAGGATGGGGCCGAAGCCAAGCGAGAAGCGGAGCACCTTTACACCTATGAGCTTGGCCACGGCGAAGTGGCCCAGTTCGTGGACGAAGATGAGGACTCCGAGGAGAATTACGAAGGATATTATCGTAGTCAATTTTTCACTCGCGCTCTAATCCACTCGTTGGCGGCGTCTCTCGCCCAGCCGTCGGCCCACAGGGCCGTCTCGACGCTGGGAGAGTTTTTCGTATCGTGTTTTTCCATCGCGTCGGCGACGAGGGCGGGGATCTCCTGAAAGCCGATTATACCATTCAGGAACGCCTCCACCGCGACCTCGTTGGCCCCCGAAAGAACGGCGGGCATCGTCCCCCCGGCCCGCAGGGCGTCGTAGGCAAGCCCGAGAGCGGGGAAAGCTTCTATGTCGGGCTCCTCGAAGGTCAGCGCGCCCGCCTTCCGAAGGTCAAGCTCCATCCCACCGAGGGGCACCCTCTCGGGGTAGGCCAGCGCGTAGGCTATCGGCCCGCGCATGTCGGGCACTCCCAGCTGGGCTATCACCGACCCGTCGATGAACTCGGCCATCGAATGGACTATCGACTGGGGGTGTACGGTGACGGAGATCTTTTCGGGAGCCATGTCGAAGAGCCATCTGGCTTCTATGACTTCGAGCCCCTTGTTCATCAGGGTGGCGCAGTCCACGGTAATCTTCGGCCCCATCGACCAGTTCGGGTGGCGAAGGGCCTCGGCGGCGGTGACTCTTTTGAGCTCCTCTTTTTTGCGCCCGCGGAAGGGCCCGCCCGAAGCGGTGAGGATAATCCTCCGTATCTCTCCGGGCGCTCTTTTGTCTATCGCCTGAAAGATTGCGGAGTGTTCGCTGTCTACGGGAAGGAGGCGCGCGCCGGTAGCCTTCGCCGCCGCGAGGATGGCCTCGCCGGCTATGACGAGGGTTTCCTTGTTGGCGAGGGCTACGTCCTTGCCCGCGAGAAGGGCCTTGTGGGTCGGAAGTAGCCCAACCGCGCCGACGAGAGCGGAGACGACCATGTCGGCTCCCTCCGCCGTGGCGACACGAAGAAGCCCCTCAGCGCCGCAAAGGACCTCTACGCCGGGAAGTTCCCTCCTGAGGGCGGCGGCGTCCTCTTCCCGGGCGACGGAGACGAGCTCCACCCCGAAGGCCCGGGCCTGCTCCGCGACCCTCGAAACCCTTGTGCCCGCCGCCAGAGCCTTTACCCGAAACCTCTCCGGAAACTCGGCGACAACGCGAAGGGCGCTCTCTCCAATCGACCCGGTGGAACCGAGTATGGCGAGGGTTTTTATGGCAGGCCTCCGGTTACCGAAAGGATGAAGGCGTAAATCGGCAGGGTGGGCACGAAGCTGTCGATACGGTCGAGCATTCCGCCGTGGCCGGGGAAGACCGTTCCGGAATCCTTTACCCCCGCGCCGCGCTTCAGGACCGATTCGCCGAGATCGCCGAGCTGCGCCGCCACGTTGAGGAGGGCCGCGATTCCCATAGACTCGACCGGCGAGTGGGGGACCCTCATCACGGTGGCGAGAAAATATCCCGTAGCCACGGTAAAGAGAAACCCTCCGACGGAACCCTCGATGGTTTTCTTGGGGCTTATCGACGGGGCGAGGCGGTGCCTGCCGAGGGATATTCCCGTGAAATAGGCGGCGGTGTCGCCCGCTATGACCAGAAGGATGAGAAAGACGATGGGCTCCCAGGCGTTTCCTCTCACCGTCACCGCGAACCCGATGGAAAGGGGCACGTAGAGCCACGCCGCGAAAACCCTAAAACCGCTCTGGAGAACGTCTGCGCCCACTCCCTCTTTGGCCGCCCTCGCGACGAGAAAGAGTACGACGCCCGCAGCAGTAGCCGCAAGCGGGGCGGTTTCGGAGGATACGAGAAAACAAAGAGCGGTGAGCGCTCCCCAGAAGGGGGCGAAGGATTTTTCGAGAGCGTTTTTGGAAGATGGGGCGAGGGCCAGGAACTCTTTTACGCCGATAAAGGAGGCCACGGCGACGACAAGGGCCGTCCCCGTCCTGCCGCCGGCGATTACCAGCAAAAAGAGAGCCGGAATTGCCACGAGGGCGGTGAGTATCCGTTTACCCAAGAGTTCAGTCCCTTGTCAGCTGTTCGCTGGTTTTGCCGAAGCGCCGTTCCCGTGAGGCAAAGACGTCGAGCGCCCTTTTGAACTCCGCTTCGTCAAAATCGGGCCACAGAACGTCTGTTACGTAAAGCTCGCTGTAGGCTAGCTGCCAGAGAAGGAAATTCGAGATGCGCATCTCTCCGCTGGTCCGTATCAGAAGATCGGGATCGGGCACGTCGGGGGCGTAGAGGCGCTGGCGGAAGGTCTCTTCGTTAATCTCTTCGGGTTTTACCCCGTCGACTATGATTTTCTTTACGGCGTCGAGTATCTCCTGCCTGCCGCCGTAGGAGATTGCGAGCAGAAGGTCCATCTTGCGGCCGCCACCGGTAATCTCCTCGGTCTTTCTCGCGGCGCTGGCCGCTCCCTTCGGGAGATCGTCGAGCTTTCCGATAATCCGTACCCGGACCCCTTCCCTGGCCAGTTCCTCCGCCTCCGCGAGGAGATTTCTCTCCAGCAGCAGCATCAGCGCCTCGACTTCGGGCTTCGGCCGCTGCCAGTTCTCCGAGGAGAAAGCGAAAAGGGTGAGGTAGCGCACCCCCGCGTCGCTGGCGGCGCGGACGACCTTTCTGACCGCGCCTACGCCGGCGATGTGCCCGCGTATGCGCCCGAGAAACTTGCCCGCCGCCCAACGCCCGTTGCCGTCCATGATAATGGCGACATGGCGCGGAACGTGGCTTTCCTCTCCCCTCGATTTCGGCATGGAGTCTTTACACTTCCAGAACTTCGGCTTCCTTCGCGCTCTGCGCCGCATCGGCCTTTTTCACGAAGTCGTCCGTCAGCTTCTGAATCTCGTCCTTGAATTTCCGGTTGTCGTCTTCGCTGAGGAGCTTGTCCTTTTGCATCTTGTCGAGAACCGCGTTGGCGTCCCTGCGAAGGTTGCGGACGGCGACCTTCGCCTCCTCGGTCATCTGGCGGACGACCTTGACGAGGTCTTTTCTGCGCTCTTCGCTGAGCTTGGGTATCGGTATGCGGACGACCTTGCCGTCCGAGGAGGGCGTTATGTCCATGTCGGATTGCAGTATCGCCTTTTCGATGGCGGAGACCATCTTGGCCTCCCAGGGCGAAACCACTATGAGGCGCGGCTCGGGGATGGAGAGCGCGGCGACCTGACTTATCGGCGTCGGGGTGCCGTAGTAATCGACCCGTATCCCGTCAAGAAGGGTAAGGCTGGCCCTGCCGGTGCGCACGCGGCCGAAGTTGCGTTCGAGAGCCTCTATCGCCTTTTCCATGTTCGAGGTTGTCTGGGAAATAACCTGTTGAGGTGTCTGGGCCACGTTGTCAACCTCCTACTATGGTGCCGAGGTCTTCTCCGCCGATTACCCTCGGGATGTTGCCGGGAACGGTAAAGTCGAAGACGACTATCGGAAGATTATTGTCCCGGCACAGGGATATCGCGGTGGAGTCCATAACTTTAAGGTCGCGGTTAAGCACGTCGAGGTAAGTAAGACGCGAAAAGCGGACGGCGTCGGGATGTTTCATCGGGTCCTTGTCGTAGACCCCGTCCACCTTGGTCCCCTTGAAAAGGGCGTCCGCGCCGATCTCCATGGCCCGGAGGCCGGCGGCGGTGTCGGTGCTGAAGTAGGGGTTGCCGGTGCCCGCCGCGAAGATGACCACCCGCCCCTTTTCAAGGTGGCGGACGGCCCTCCTGCGGATATAGTTCTCGGCGACCTCGGAGACGTGAAGGGCGCTCATCACGCGGGTGGCGCCCCCCTGCCTTTCGATGGCGTCCTGGAGCGCGAGGCTGTTCATTATGGTGGCCAGCATGCCCATGTAGTCGGCCGTGGAACGGTCCATCCCCCTTGTGGCCCCTGAGAGCCCCCTGAAGATGTTTCCGCCGCCGACCACGAGGGCTGTTTCAACGCCCATAGCCTGCACTTCAAGAACCTCGGAGGCTATGCGGTCGACTATCGTCTGGTCGATTCCATAGCCCTTCTGTCCCATCAGAGCCTCGCCGGAGAGTTTTAAAAGCACCCTCTTGTAGGCCGCTTTTTTAACTTCAGCACCGGCCATCTCTTTTTACGCCTCGCTGATCTGTTTTGCTACTTCGGCCGCGAGATCGCAGCTTCTCTTTTCGAGACCCTCGCCCAGCTCAAACCGGACGTAACGGCGAATCTGGATGTTTTCCTTAATGTCGGAGACCATGCTCTTCACGTAATCGCCGATGGTGATCTCGGGATCCTTGACGAAGGGCTGGTTCAGGAGGCAGTTCTCCTTGAGGTACTTCTGGAGGCGGCCTTCGACCATCTTCTCGATGACGGGCATCGGCTTGCCGGATTCTTTGGCCTGCTCGATGAGGAAGGCTCTTTCCTTCTCAATCGCGGCGGTGTCGGCCTGCTCGGCGGAGAGCCATCTGGGGTTGGTGGCGGCGATGTGAAGGCTTACGTTGTTCACGAATTCCTTGAACTTGTCGGTACGGGCGACGAAATCGGTCTCGCAGTTGACTTCGAGAAGGACTCCGATGCGGCCGCCGCCGTGGATGTAGGCGTGGACAAGTCCTTCGGAGGCGATTCTGCCCGCTTTCTTCGCGGCGTCGGCCATGCCCTTCTTGCGAAGGTACTCGATGGCCTTTTCCATGTCGCCGTTTGCTTCGGTGAGGGCTTTCTTGCATTCCATCATACCCGCGCCGGTAGCTTCGCGCAGGAGTTTAACGTCGTTGGCGGTAATGCTCATTTTTATCCTCCACTTCTTTAATTTTCCCCGGGACTGGCTTTATTCCGGCTGCCTACTCTTCGTCTTCGGGCACAGCGTACGCGGCGGCGGAAGAGGGAATCTCCTCACGGGCCTGCGGAATAAACTCGGGCGCGGCTTCGGCGCCGGTGCTCCTCGCGCTCTTGCCTTCGAGGACGGCGTTGGCTATCTCGGAGGTGAAAAGCTTTATGGAGCGTATGGCGTCGTCGTTGCCGGGGATCGGGAAGTCGATAAGGTCGGGGTCGCAGTTTGTGTCGGCAATGGCTATGACCGCTATTCCGAGGCGCTGCGCCTCGCGCACGGCGATACCTTCGCGGACAGGATCGACGATGAAGATGGCGCCGGGGAGATTCTTCATCTCCTTGATGCCGCCGAGGTTCTGCTCAAGCTTGTCACGCTCGCGAAGAAGGCTCTGGCGCTCCTTCTTGGTGAGGAGGTCCAGGGTGCCGTCGGCTTCCTTGCGCTCGATGTCGATGAGATGCTCGATGGAGCGCTTGATGGTGTTGAAGTTGGTCAGGGTGCCGCCGAGCCAGCGGTGGTTGACGTAGTATTCGCCGCAGCGGAGCGCTTCCTCTCGTACGATGTCGGCCGCCTGGCTCTTGGTGCCGACGAAAAGAACCCTTCCGCCCTTCGCGGTGACCTTGCGGACCTTGTCGTAGGCGGCGCGGAAGAGTCTGACCGTCTGGGAAAGGTCGAGGATATGGATTCCGTTGCGCTCGGTGAAGATGTACCTGTTCATCTTCGGATTCCAGCGATGGGTCTGGTGCCCGAAGTGAACGCCGGCTTCGAGCATCTCTCTCATGGTGACGCTTGACATGAAAATCTCCTTCGTGTGGTTGTGTTTTTACGCCTTTTCGTCATCCCGCCCGCCAACCCTTTGAAAGGGCACCACCCGGCGGTCAGAAAAAGCGCTGTCGTTAGAAACGATGAAGCGGTAATGGATACCACACCGGAGCCAGCCGGTTCAAGTTAAAAGCATAAGACCGGCTCCGGCGGCGCGGATCTCCCCCCTGCAAACCCGGCTTCCCCGGCCCGGTTATTGCGCCGGCGAGGCCGTTCCTTCCGGGGGAACCTCGCCTGCCGGGGGAGCGGGAATTTCCGGCTTTGCCGGAACCGTCTCGCCGCCGGGCTCTGAGGCCGGGGGAATTTCCTGCCCCGGAACGGGAGGCGGCGTTTCAGCCGCAGGGGGGGTGGCCGGAGGAACGGGGGAAGCCCCTGCTCCGGCCTCGTTCACGCCCGCCTCCGCAGGCGCGGGGGGCTTTTGTACGTACTCGGGTTCGAGCGGCACCAGCTTTATCTCTATGCGCCGGTTTTTCGCCTTTCCCTCCGGGGTTTCGTTGCTCATCACGGGCCGGTTCTCGCCGTACCCTACGGCGCTGAGCCTGACGGGGTTGATTTTGGACTCGTCGGCCAGAAAGCGCACCACGCTGACGGCTCTGGCGGTGGACAGCTCCCAGTTGGTGGGAAAACGGTTGGCGAGAGCGCCGCCGATGGGGACGTTGTCGGTGTGTCCCTCGATGATTATAGCCTTGTCGTAGGCGGAAGCGAGGGCGTCGCCCACCTTTTTCAGCACCGCCTTGCCCTCTTCCTTCACCACCGAACTGCCGGAGGGAAAGAGTATCTCGTCCACTACGTTGACGGTCAGGCGGCCTTTAAGGTTGGAGATGGTGATCTGCCCCTTCTCAATCTCGGTCTTCATATTTTCGAGGAGCCCGACGTAGGTCTTTTCCATCTCGGCCTTCATGCTCTCGATGAGCCCTTTGTAGGTCTCCGAGATCTCTTCGACCTTCTCTTCCTTTTCGCGCCGGAGCCTTTCCTTCTCTTCCAGAAGGACGCTGCGCTCGGCTTCCATCGAGGTAATCCGCCCCCTCGCCTTTTCCATCAGGGCCTGAACCGATTCGACCCTCTCGTCGCAGGCGCGGCCCGCAGCCTCGGCCTCGGCCTTTTGCTTGTCGATTCTGGCGCGGAGCTCCCGCGCTTCCCTGTCGCCGTCGAGAATCGTCTTCTTGGCGGCGTCGAGGGCGGCAAGGGCCTCTTCTCTTTCGCGCTGGCACGCGCCGAGCCTCTCGCCCGTCTCCCCCGTCGATTTTTTCGCGAGGTCGAGTTCCTTTTCAACCTCGGCCAGCCGCGCCTTAAGAGCGGCGGCTTCCGTTTCGGCGGCAGCGCTCTTTTTCTGCGCGTTTTCAAGCTGTATGGAGAGGTCTTCGCTGGCAGCCTCGGCGTTTCTCGCGCGGAGGAGTTCTTCCTGATAAATCTCCTGCTTTACCCCGCAGCCCGCGGCGAAAAGAGTTGCCAGAAATACAACGGTAAGGAGCCGTTTCATCAGACTACCTCCTCATGATTTTTTCTAAGCCAGACGAAGAAGGTGGTTCCCTCTCCCTCCTTGCTTACAACTCCCATTATACCGCCGTGCGACTCGATTATATTCCTGCTGATAGAAAGTCCCAGCCCGGTGCCCTGTACTTTGGTGGTGTAAAAGGGTTTGAACATTTCCGCGACGACCTCGGGGCTGATTCCGCTCCCCTCGTCCGATATGGAAACCTCGACGTATTCGCCGTGGGGAACCACGTCGGGAAGCGGCCCCTTCGGGGTGACGTTTGAGCTGACGGTTATCTTTCCGTGCGGCTTGCTGGCCTGCCTCGCGTTTATGACGAGGTTTAAAAAGACCTGCTGAATCTGGTTGGAATCAAGCGGTATCTCCATCATCCTGGGGTCGAGCTTGCGCACGAATTCGCAGGGGGTTTCCCTGGAGTCCCTCCCGGCGAAGAAGAGCACCTCCTCGATGATGTCGTTGGGGTTCACCAACCCGAATTCCGGCGGCTTGACGCGGGCGAAGTTCAGAAGGTCGTTGATCGTCTTGTCCAGCCTTCCGGTGAGCTTGAGCATCTCTCGGAGGACTTCGTTTCTGGGATCGTCCTCCTTGAAGGTGCCCGCGAGAACCTGCGTCGCCCCGGAGAGCCCCGCGAGGGGGTTCTTGATTTCATGGGCGACGCTGGCCGCCATCTCGCCGATAGAGGCGAGGCGCTCCGCCCTGCTCATCTGCTCGGCGTGAAGGCGCTTCATCTCGTTTTCCGCTATTTCCAGTCTCGAAAGCATCTCGTTGAAGGACTCCGAAAGCTTGCCGAGCTCGTCGTTGGATCTGAGTTCGACGCGATCGGCCAGCTTGCCGGATTGCGCTTTTCTCATGACGCTCATAAGCGAGGAAATGGGCCTGTTGACCATCGCCGTCGTCAGGAGGCTGATGCAAAGAGAGACCACGAGTATGGTAAGCAGGGTTGAGATGACCATGAAGCGGGCGTTGCGCTCGATCTGGGCGTCCATCGCCGCCATCGAGAGGCACACTTCGAGGACTCCGATTATTTCCGTGTCCTTGCCGTGGCAGCGGTGGCACTGGGGCTCGTTTTTCATCACCTCGACGCGGCACATCGATCGGTGATCCTCCACGCCGCTACGGAAGGGCTTTGACATGTCCCCGCTCATGAAGACGTTCATGACCAGTTCGTCTATATTGCTGCCGGTCTCCGCCGAGTCGGCGGAGTGGAGTATCAGCCCGTCGGCGCTGAAAATGCGGAGGGTCTCTATCTCGCGGAACTGCCCGAGGACCTTTATTATCTTTTCGAGGTCCTTTTCGTTCTGGCTCTCCATGTCCATGCGGATGATGTTGGTGACCGCCTGTGTCAGGAGACGCGCCTTGGCCTTGGTGTTCTCTTCGGCCTGCCTGTTTTGTTCGGAAAGGGTAAGGTAGGCCGAGACGCCGAGTACTATGACCAGCGCGGCCGCTATTGCGACGTTGATTTTTACGTTCAGCGAACTGGAGAGGGGCATTTTCTATTTATCCCCCCGGCGCTGCGGGGAAATCCGGGGTTCATCCAGGGTACGGTTTGTCCGGGTTCCGCAGGGAGGCCCGGCGCCTCCATTGGGCGGATTCCTCAAAAAGTTTCCTGGGGAACCGGTTTTTCCCTAAGCTCCGCCGAAGCCCTGGCGCCGGTGAAGACGGTGCAGGCCGTTATCGCCTCGCAATCGGTGCAATCCAGACACCTGATGCAGTGGCCGGTGTTCTCGCCCTCCCAGACGGCGATGTCCATCGGACAAAGCTCCTGACATTTTTTGCAGTGGGTGCATTTGTCGGCGTCCCACTTAAGCCGTATCAGGCTAAAGCGGTTGAAGAGGCCGAGAAACGCGCCGAGCGGGCATATTATCTGGCAGAAGGGCCGCTTCGCCACCACGGCGGAGACGCTGAAGAAGATGAGCATCGCGACCTTTATCCAGAAAAGATCTTTTATCATCGAACGGACGTCTGTGCTTATCGTGACCCAGGGAAGGCCCCCGATGAGAGTACCCATCGGGCACAGCTTCGAGAACCAGTTTTCCGCCGTCATCCAGGGCAGGACAATCACCAGAATAACCAGAACCCAGTAACGGAAAGGACGCATGAAGGCCGGAATGCGGACCTTAACGGAGGAGAGCCGGTAGAGAAGATCCTGAAAATAGCCGAAGGCGCAGAGGGTTCCGCAGGGCATGCGCCCGATGGCGGTCCCTATGAGCCCGAGAAAGCCGATGACGTAGTAGGGTATGGCGTGGACGACCATGAAGTGCTGCATCGTCCCTATCGGGCAGGAGAACAGCGCCGAGGGGCAGGCGTAGCAGTTGAGCACCGGAACGCAGATGGATTTCGACTGCGTCTGGCAGACGGATTGCGTGGTGAACCCTTTGAAGTAGCTGTTGATGCCTACCGAGGAGCCCAATTGGAAAAAACGCCGAAGTCGCATATATCCCCGTTTGAACCTTACTGCCGAAGCCAGCAAAAAAATTTCAGCGGACCAATCCCTTTACCGAACCTGCATTCAAATCTGCCTGGAGTCACCCGACCCCTATGCAGCTTAGTCAGAGGAGGGTTCCGTTGAAGAAAACCTCGCCCCATTCGTGCCGGCCGATGCCCACGTGAAGAGCCGCCCAGAGAACGGCAATGGCGACTCCCCAGATTACGCCTTTGTATTTCGTCCTGATAAGGCCGCTGCCGACGATGATTATTATCAGCGCGGCCACGCCTATATTTACGAAGTTCCAGTCCCAGAGAAGCTCGACGAGATCGGCTATGCTCTCTTCGCCGTTTATTACGGCTTTGGCGAAATAGTAGCCCACGTCGATGGTGAGAACGCCGAAAAAGGCGCCCCATTTGTAACGGCTTTCGACCTCAAGCCGCTCCAGGACGAGGTAAACCGCGGCTGCTCCGAGGAGCCACGCAAGTTGATAAATCAGCCAGGTACCCGCCATATCAGTAATGCCCGTAAAAAAGGTTAAGCAGACTCTTTTTGTTTAAAACGTCACACGGGCGTCCGCCCCAGCGTGCCGCCCGTGCATGCCATCAATCTTGCTGGCGCTATGTCTCTTTTAATCCTTGGATTCTTTTTCTTCAAGTATCTTTTCGAGCGCCTTGCGATAGGCGAGCGCGGCCTTGTCCATTTTTCCCGCCGCTTCGTGCATCATCCCCAGGTAGTAGTACATCATTCCGGAGTCGGGGCTTACCATCGCCGTCTTTTCCAGTTCCGCGGCGGCCTCCTCGTACTGCCCCCTCTTGGCCTTTACCCTGGCGAGGCCGACCTTCCCCATCGAATTTTTCGGTTCGAGTTCGACGACCTTTTTAAAGGCCCCTTCCGCTTCGTCGAGGGTCGCGGCCTCTTCGATCAGAAGATCGCCCAGAAGCAGGTACGCTTCTACAAAAGTCTTGTCCTCCTCGATCGCCTTTTTAACCTTCGGCGCGGCCTTGGACTTCATCTTGCGCTTGATCTGCATTTTGGCTTCCTGCAGTTCGCGCATGGCTTTTCTTCGCTCGGGGGATATGTTGACCTCGGCGCCCTTCGCGGCCTTTTCGTCGGTGGCCATGCCGAGCACGGCGCGAAGCTCGTTTTCAAGCGAGACCTTGAGGGAGGAGGTGTAGCCGCTGAAAGAGTTTTTGAGCGTGCCGTCGGGAGCGATAACGGCCGTCTCCGGCGCTACCACTATGCCGAAGAGCCCGTAATTCTTTTCGTTTTCGTCCACGAGGATGGGGAAATCCGCCCCCAGCCCCTTTGCCCAGGCTACCGGGTCGCCGTCTCCCGGATTTACGACGAGGACCAGAACCTGAATCTTCGCCTTTAACGCGGGGTCGATCCTTGCGAGGTCGCGAACCAGGTCGCTCGACTTGTCCTGACCCTGGCGGACGAAAGAGAGCACTATGGCCTCTTCCGTGGGAGGCGTGTATTCCACCGAGCCTCCGCCGCCGGCGACGACGGCTTTGAAGGAAGGCGTCTTGTCGCCCGTCTTTACGTTGCGGAAAGCCTGCGCTTCGGCGGAGCCGAACGTGAGAATTATTGCACAAGCCAAAACCATATAGGACCATCTGAGTCCCGGAATATTAAGCTTCATCGTAACCCCTCCACTCCTTTAAGAGCCCACCACAAAAAATAAATAGACGCGCCGAAGGCCCGGATAATCCGGGCTCTTCGGCTTTCAATCATTCTTTAGTAGGTGACGGGATTTACGCGGTCGTAATCTTTCGGTTTGTGGCAACCGACCACGCAGGTTCCGCCATTCGACTTCTTTGTGAAGTTGACGGGCAGCATCCACTTGGCCCCGAAGGGAACTTCCTTGCGGATGTGCTTGTCCTGATTGCCGGCGTGGGCTTCGTGGCAGGACTTGCAGCTGCGTCCCTTGGGATCTTTGTTGACGTGGAGATAGTGAAGGTTGAGGTCGCCGTTACGGAAGTCCGTCAACTTGGTCGTGAACTGGTTCAGCGCTATGTCCTTGTTGTGGCAATCGAAGCAAAGCGCGTAGTTTTCGGTCTTGTACGGCATGTAGAAGGTCTCGGGGAAGGGCTTTTTCAAGACCTGCGTAAAGTTGGAGCCGTGCGGATCGTGGCAGGCGTAGCAGTCGTTCTGCTGGACGGGGCCGTGCATGTTCTTCGCGCCGGCGATCATCGCGCCCATGTCGGTGTGGCAGACGTAGCAGTTATCCCTCGCCGGAGCCTTGAGCTGGCGGGGGTAATTGGAGGAATGCGGAGTGTGGCAGTTCGTGCAGTCGCCCTGCTTGAGCGCGGTGTGCTGCACGGCGGAGTTCTCCACGATTTCCTTGACTCGGGTATGGCAGAGGTAGCAAAGCTCCTTGCCCTTGTTGTAGAGCATGAACTCGAAGTCCGAGCCGTGGGAGTCGTGGCACTTGTGGCAGTCTTCCTTGACGGGGCCGTGAACGTATTTGCGCTCGAACTCCTCCTTGCGGTCGAGATGGCAAAGGAGACAAAGGTCCGTGCCTTTTTCTTCGGTCAGGCCGGGGTACGCCGAGGAATGGGGGTTGTGGCAGATGTTGCAGTCGCCCGCGGCGACCGGGCCGTGCATGAAGGCCTTGCCCATCATTTTCTTTTCGTGGCAGGTGAAGCAAAGCTCGCTGGTCGTGGCCGCCTTGAGCATAAGCTCGGCGTCGGACTCGTGCGGATCGTGACAGGCTATGCAGTCACCCTTCTGGATGGGTTTGTGGACCACGGGGTTCTGGTCGGTCCTTTCGTGGCATCCGTAGCAAAGCTCCTTGCCGCCCTGAAAAGCGAGGTTGAAGTCTTTGGAGCCGCTTTTGGACGGGTGTTTGGCCGCCGTCTGCTCGTGACAGATCGCGCACTGCCCCGCGCCCATCGGGCCGTGAATGAATTTCTTCTTGCCCATCTTGTCGTGGCAGGATCCGCTGATGCACCCCTCCTCCGCCAGAGCGAAGCCTGCTGCACCGATGATCAATACCAGAGCGATACTTAAATTCACCAGAGCGCGCTTCATTTTCCTCCCTTTCATGGCTACCCCTTGATAACAAAGCCTTGTCTTGAAGGCCCTGCTAGCCGGCAGCCCTAAATGGATATCCCCGTAAACCCTGTTTTTCAAAAATTCAAAAATATTTTCCACATACTAGCGCAAACTTCGGTTTTTGACTATCCCTATCGAATCAACCGTAGCTGTGAAGACCGCTCAAAACGTAATTGACTCCCCAGTAGGTGAAGATAACCGCGCCGAACCCGACGACGGAGAGCCACGCAAGGGGCTTGCCGCGCCAGCCCGCGGAATAGCGGGCGTGCAGAAAAGCCGCGTAGACGAACCAGGTTATGAGTGACCAGGTTTCCTTCGGGTCCCAGCTCCAGTAGGTTCCCCAGGCGTAATTGGCCCAGGCCGCGCCGGTAAGAATCCCAAGGGTAAGGAGGGGGAAACCGACGGCGACGGCCTTGTAGGAAAGTTCGTCAAGAACCTTGAGAGGGGGCAACATATCTTCGGACTTTGAGAAAAGAAGGCTGAGGCCGAAGAAAATAGCGCCGACCAGGACGGATACGCCCCACATTATGCCGAGGCTCTTCTCCCCGATCAGTTCCGGCTTTATGTTGCCGTACTTTATCAGGGAGACCAGCAGGGGCAAAACGAGCGGGTGAAGCGAGAGCATCAGGGTCTGCTTTAGCTCGCGGGTGCGGATGAGATAGAGGATGCATATCACGTAGGAGACGCCGAAAGCGGCGTAACCGACGAAACAGGTAACCACGTGAGAGGTCAGCCAGTTTGACTGAAGCGCGGGAACCAGCGGCTGTATGTCGCTCGATACCCCGGTAAGCGAAACCAGCGCGATGCTGATGAATCCCAGGGCCGTGGCCAGAACGCCGATGACTTTGTAGCCGTAAAAATACTCGAAGACCAGGTAAATGAGAACGATCGCCCAGGAAAAGAAGACCATCGACTCGTACATGTTGGAGAGGGGAACGTAGCCGAAACCCAGCTTGTAGCTTTCGACCCAGCGCACGCCTATTGCGGCGGTGTTGACCAGAAACCCGGCCATAGTGATAAGGGTTGCTGCCGTGCCGATTTTCTTGTTTCTGGATACGATGTAAATCAGGTAGGCGACGCTGGCCAGGAGGTATATGACCATGGCAGCGCCGAAGATTTTGTCGTTAATAACGTTCTGGACCATTAATTCAACTCCGGCCTCGATATACGCGGCTTATTATTCAACGATGGTTTATATCAAATCCAATTTATTTTTGAAAGGTTTCCTGAGCTTCCTCGGAAAGCGTTTCAAACCAGTGCTCGAAGGAGACGCGGTTTCTGCTCGCGTTGCCCGCGAAGAGAATCTGCGTCTTGCCGTCAGCCGTGGATATTTTCGCCCAGACTCTCTTGTGGCTGAAAAAGAAGGAGGCGACAAGGCCGATGGTAATCAGGAAGCAGCCGACCCACACGATGGGAACCCCCGGATCCTTGGCGACCTGAAGGCCGGTGTAGAAAATCCAGTCGGCCTTGTCCATGCGGACGTAGTAGGGGCCGACGGGCCACCACTGGCGCTGACCGCCGAAGGCGGAGGCTTCATAGACTCCGTTCTGGTCGTTCGCCCCGCCTTTGCTGACCTGGAAAACAGCCGCTGAAGCGCCGCCCCTCTGGTTGTCGATCTGCGCGTCGCGAAGGACTATCTCGCCTCCATCAGGCAGCGTCACCCTTTCGTTGAGATTCACAGTGCGGTTCGTGGCCAGAAAATTCCTGTTCTGGTCGGCTATGGTGATGGTCGCGGTATTGACGCCGACCTGCCCGAAGCTTGACTGGTAGAAGTAGATGCCGTCGACTATGAGGGGCGAATTGACCTCTATCCTGAGTTTCTCCCCCTCTGCGCCGTTTCTGATGACCGTCAGGAAACTGACGTAATCCTTGGTCCTGCCGTCGGGGTAGTTTTCAAGGTAGAATTCGTCGCAGCGCACGGCGAAGGGAAGCCTGTAGAAGAAGTCGTTTGTGGAAAGGGTTATCTCTTTTGCAGGCGAGGACCCGTCCCATTCTATCTTGTTGACGAGAAAGGGAACCCGGCCGCTAAAAACGTCTTTGGAGCTCACCGGTTCGTTGAAATTCGAGGAGCGGGTGTAGACCTTGCCGCTGCCGTCCTTTACGGTAAGAGAGACGTTACCCGCGAGGAATTGCTTTCCCGTCAGCGCGGCGAAGAGATCGTCCGACATTTTCAGGACGGAGGCTCCCAGAGCCTCTTTGTCGGACACCTGCGCCGAGGAGGCGACCTGGATGGGGGCCGCGCCGCGCATGCGCACTATATCCTGTTGTGTGCCTTCGACTATGCCGACGAAGCCCTTGAAACCGAAGAGAATGCCGACAATGGAGCCGAGAGCGAAGAGAAAGAGGCTGCAATGGGTTACGTAGACGCCCATCCTGCTCCAGCCCCCCCGGGAAGACATCAGGTAGACCGCTCCGTCTTCCTCGCCCCGCACCGTTGCCGATACTTTTTTTGAGAGAAGTCCGGCGACCTTTTCCTCGGCTTCTTTGGCGGAAAGGTCCGTCTTTATCTCGAAGCGTTCGTGCACCGTGGTCTGACGCTTGTCGAAGAGGGGGTCGCGGTCCTTCATCAGCTTTATCGCCGCGGGGAGTCTTTTCAGGGAGCAGAAGGTGATGTTTATGAGGAGGAGGGACAAAATCAGCAAAAACCACCAGGAGTGGTACATGTCGCCGAGATTGAACAGATTTATCAGCGTTCCAAGGCCTTCGCCGTAGTGCTCGCCGTAGTGAGCCTGGGATTCCCCCTGCTCGATGACGGTTCCGAAGATCGAGGTTACCGCCAGCGACACCAGGACAAAAATGGAGAGCTTGATTGAACTGAAGAAATCATTAAGCGACTTTGTGAGGTTCTTTTCCTGACTCAACTTAGAACTTCCTCCTTAAGCGGGACCGCCCTTCGGAGAGGACGGGCGCCGAATGCAAGTTTTATCTTTAAATGTTTAAAGTTCCCGGTGGCACTGCAGGCAGCGTTTGGATTCGCAAGAGGCCTGCGCCGGGTTGAAACCGTCTTCGACCTCCAAAAAGCCGCTTATGCGGACGCTGAGGGGCTTTGCGTGCATCCTTTCGCGTATCTTCTCTCTTTGGGTCTCGATGTGCATCTTAAAAGGTTTTCTTACCATCAGACGCCTTGTCATGGGCACCTTTACAAGAGAGTAGGAGGTGTCGGCGAAGATCGCGAGAGCAGCCTTCCTGCCGTCGGCGATGGCTGCGACGGCGGTCTCGGCCCCACGGGCGGCGTCGCCTCCCGCGTAGAGCTTTTTGACGCTGGTCTTTTGGGTCGCGGGCGATACTTTCACCCTTCCGTCCTTCTCTCTTGCAAGTTTCGCCAGGGCGGGATCATCGAATATCGGTCCTTTGACGTTCTGCCCAAGACAAGGGATTACAACGTCGAACTCGATAAGATGTTCCGACCCTTTTATCGGCACGGGATGGGGTCTTCCGCTGGAATCGGGTATTCCCAGCTCCATGAGCACAACCTCTATTCCCTTGAGCTTCCCGTTTTCCAGCACCGCCTTTACGGGATTTATAAGGTAGCGAAAGCGTATTCCCTCCCTCATCGCCGCCTCCAGTTCGTCCTCTCTGGCGGGCATCTGCTCGCGGGTTCTGCGGTAGAGCAGGTGGACCTCGGAAGCGCCCGAGCGAAGAGCGGTCCTGCAGACGTCGAGAGCGGCGTTGCCTCCGCCGATGACGGCTACCTTGCCTTCGATCCTCGCGGGCTCGGGCTCCTTGGAGTCTTTGAGGAACCGTTGGAAGTCGGTGAAGGCGCTCTCGCCCTCGACCCTCATCGACATCGACGCGGGAGCGCCGACAGAGAGGTAGACGGCGTCGAAGCCGTCGAGGAGGGTTTGCACGGGCACTCCGCCGGGGCCGACGGGCGATTCGGCGTGGAAGACGACTCCCCTGGCTTTCAGGTCTTCGACTTCCAGGCGCACAACCTCCTTGGGAAGGCGAAAATCCGGGATCGTGGTGATAAGCCTTCCGCCGGGTTCCTTTTCGGAATCGAAAACCTCGACCCTTGCGCCCAGCACGCTCAAAAAATAAGCGCAGGAAAGGCCGGAGGGGCCGGCTCCGATAACCGCCACGCGGGGCCCGTCCGTCAGCGCGGGCTCGGGCGGTGCGGTTTCTCCGCCGCGAGACAGGTACTTCTGGTGGCGGTCGAAGAGGAAGCGCTTGCAGTGGTTTATCGCTATCGGCTCGCCGTCCACGCCCCGGTAGCATTTTCCCTCGCAGGGGTGGGGGCAGACCCTGCCGATGGTGCCGACAAGGGGAAGGCGCGTGCGAATAAGGGAATAGCCCTGCTCGAACTCCTCGTCGGAGAGAAGCTGGAGGTAATCGGGGATGTGGAGACCCGCCGGGCAGGTCCTCTCGCAGGGGGCGATGTATTCGACCGGGCCGTACCAGGCGTCCACGGCGGCCACTACCGCCACGTAAATCGCTATGCCGGCTATGAAGAGGTGGCTGTAGGAGAAGCCGCTCCAGGTGGCGTAAAGGAGCCCGAGGCCGAGGGGAAGCATGACTCCGAAGAGCAGCCCCGTCAGGATGCGGTTTCCGAAGATCTGCCCGAGGCCGGGAGCGAGGGCGCTGAGAAAGGTAGCCGTGTTTTTCCATCCCCGGCTGGCCTTGATCTCATGCATAAGCCTCAGACGGCCCGTCAAAAGGCCGTTGCAGAAGCGGCAGCGAAAAGCCTTGCCCTGCGGCGTGACACTACAAAGGCTGCAATCTATGTACTGTTCCATTAAAACCCCAAAATCCCTACCTATTAAGGGCTTGTCCGTAAATAAATCCTTCGTTCTCGCATCCGGCTTTTGGCCCGCTTTTGCCGCTCATCAATCGCAAAACCCAAGGCGTAGAACAACTACGCCTACGGTTTTACTCAATCTTCGCGACAAAATCGCTCTCAAAATCCGGCGCGATCTCCGAAAGGCCTATTTACGGATAAGCCCTAAATCTATCCGGCTTTCCTTCGATCGATGGAGTCCGGCCACTTCTCCACCAGGGCGTAAGCGTTATGATTGTGGATAGACTCGAAGTTTTCGGCCTCGACGGAGAACCACGTGATGTTCGGGTCCTTGAGCAGCCCGTAAGCCACGTCGCGCACGATGTCTTCCACGAACTTGGGATTGTTGTAAGCCTTTTCGGTGACGTACTTTTCGTCGGCGCGCTTGAGGAGGCTGTATACCTCGCAGGAAGCCTTGCTCTCTACGTAGGTAATCAGGTCTTCAATCCAGACGAACTCCTTGAAACGCACTTCGAGGGTGATGAGAGACCTCTGGTTGTGAGCCCCGGCTTCGCTTATCGCCTTGGAGCAAGGGCATACGCTGGTCGCGGGCACCGTAACGCCTACGAGAAGATCGTACTTCCCGTCCCGAAGCGAGCCCTTGAAGGAGCAGTCGTAGGACATAATCGAGCTTTCCCTGCTCACCGGCGCCAGCTTTTCAGCGAAATAGGGAAAGCGCATCTCTATGTGCGCGCTGGCCGCTTCCAGCCGGTCGAGCATCTTTTCGAGGATTTTCGGGAAACTCCCGATTCTGAGCCCCTCGCGGTGCTCGTTTAAAACCTCCACGAAGCGGCTCATGTGGGTTCCCTTGAAGTGGTGGGGCAACCCGACGTACATGTTCACCGTAGCCACGGTGGACTGCTTGCCGTGAGCCTTGTCCAGCAGGGTGACGGGGTAGGTGATGTTCTTTACTCCTACCTTGTCGATCTCTATCCGCCGGTGGTCGCTGGTGCTCTGTATGTCTACAAGCTCTTCGCAATCACTCTTCAAAGTAACTCGCACAAGCCTTCTCGCTTTCCCACGCGGTAACCTTGTGGATTTTCGCCCCGGTGCCGGAAAGTCTCCTCCCGACCTCCTCGTAGATGTATCTGGCGATGTTTTCCGAAGAGGGGTTCACCTTGTCGAAGGGAGGGACCTCGTTAAGGTAACGGTGGTCGAGGCCGTCGAGGACCGCCGTGGTAGCCGACTTGATATCCCGAAAATCTATGGCGAGGCCTATGCTGTTGAGTTCCCTGGCCCGGACTACCACCTCTATCTTCCAGTTGTGCCCGTGAAGGGCTTCACATTCGCCTTCATACTCGCGCAGATTGTGCGCGGCGGCGAGATGGTCTTCTATCTTTAGTTCAAACATATAAACTCCCTTGTTTTTTTTCGACCGTTTAGACTAGCACCGGGCCAAAAAAATTGTAAAGGCAAAATTCCCCTTCAGGGTTTGCCCCTACATTCAGGATCTGTGGATTGACAAGTCCTCGCATGAGGTGGAGAGGGGCTTGCGGGGTATTTTTACTGAAAACGGCGATGCGGCGCCAAATAACAAACGGAGCGATCTCGTCAGCGGAGTTTTTCAATGACGGGGGATACCTCCGCGACCGGGATTATCCTCACCCTGCCGAGGTTTAACTGCCTGTCAATCCACCTGTCCAGCTCCTCCCGGTACTTTTCCGCCGCCAGAAACTCTCTCACCTCGTCGCGCACCTTCGCAATGGGTCTCGAACCGGCGATTTCCGGATTTTTGGCGACGTATGCCCGCACCTCGGATTCCGAAACGTAAGCGGACTCCCGCCGGAAGCCAAGGTAGCGCTCCACAAGGGCCATGTCGGCGGCCCTTCTTTCCAGATCCGCCGAAGTCATCCCTAGAGCGCCGGCGACGGCGGCGAGCTTTTCCTCACCCCCGGCGAACCCGGCGAGTCTGTCAACGCCTTTCCTGACCTCTTCGGGAGGAACGCTCATTCTAAGCTTTGTCGCCTCGGCTACGACGAGCCTTCTCCTGACAAGCCTGCGAAGCAGCTCGACGTCGGTGAGAATTCCCGGTTCCCCTTCCAGTCTGGCGAATTCGCCTTCAGACCGAAGCTGGCTTTGGGTGATGACGGTGTCGTCAACCCTGGCCTTCACCGAATCGGCCACGCGCCACCCGCTCTGCTGGGCGAAAACGCTCCCGGCTGCCGCGAAAAGGGCGATAAAGGCGAGGATGTATCTCACTTTTTACCTTTCAACTGGTATTTGCTGACCGCCCTGTTGTGCTCCGCAAGGGAGGTGGAGAAATAGTGGCTGCCGTCGCCCTTGCCGACGAAATAAAGATACTTGGTTTTGGCTGGATTCAGCACCGCCTGTAAACTTTCTTTTCCCGGGTTGGCGATGGGGCCGGGCGGCAGCCCCTTTCTTACATATGTATTATAAGGCGCGTCCCGAAGGAGGTCCACCTTCCGCAGGTTCCCGTCGAAATCGGGGATTCCGTAGATGACCGTCGGATCGCTGCCCAGGGTCATCCCGATCTTAAGCCTGTTCTCGAAGACGGAGGCGATTAGCGGCCTTTCCTCTCCCTTCCCCGTCTCCTTCTCGATGATGGAGGCGAGAATCACCGTGCGGTAAAGGTCACCTCGCCCGATGAAGCCCAGCTCCTTCGCTACGACCTTGAAACGGCCCACCATCGCCTCGACGACCTTCAGGGGCTTTAGCCCCCTTGCGAAGCGGTAGGTGTCGGGAAACAAAAACCCTTCGAGACTGTCGCCGGGCAGGTCAAAACGCCTCGGGGTAGCGGGATCGGTCGCGACAGCTATGAAACCGGCAGCGCCGGTTACCCCCGCCGCTTCGAGTATCGGGGCCATCTGGCGAAGGGTGTACCCCTCGGGAAAGGTCACGTCCACCATAGAGACGCGCCCGGCGTAAATGTCCGAAAGCATCTGCCTGAGCGTCATCGTGCCCGCGAAGGAGTAGTGACCGGCCTTGAAACCCGAAGGCTTGCCGTAAAGGCGCATGGAAAGGGTGTTGCCCAGCTCCCACGGCCCCGCCCCCGACTTCGCCAGCAGTTTCGCAAGCGACTTCGCGCCCATTCCCTCGGTAACGTCGATATAGACAGGGGCGGCGAGCACCCTTTCGGCGTTGTAATAGTTCGACACCTTTACATAGAACCAGCTCGAAAGGGCGAGGAGCAAAATAAAGGCCGCGAGGATAAACCTCTGCGCTCTTGTCCTTAGAAAACGCATCGTCACGCCCCAAAAGAGTGGTTCAAGGTTGCAGCCTCCCTCGGCCAAAGCTCACGCAGCATAGTTGCGCAGCTCGATGATTACCCGCAGTTTAAAAGCCGGGAGGGCGGCTGTCAACAACCGCCACAAAGGCGCGAAGACCGGCGAAAACCCCCGGCGCGGGTGAAGTTATCAAAAAAGAGGCGGCGCGGGAATTTTTCTCTTCACAACGGAATTGGAATAACGTATTATCCCGCCTCCATCAGCGGGGCACGGGCAAGAAATATCTTCGCTGCTAGTCGAAAAAAACGTCCCCATCGTCTAGCCCGGCCCAGGACATCGGCCTTTCACGCCGACGACAGGGGTTCAAATCCCCTTGGGGACGCCACTATAAAGAAAGGGCCAGATCGCGCAAGCGGTTTGGCCCTTTTGTTTTTTCCGTATCCGACTCGTGTAAATTTGCATTATGAATGCAAAATTGCAGGCTTAGGTAATTGAAAATAGTCCGGCCCCTTGACTGCCGCTAGCGGCGAGTGCCTGGTTTCGCATCCAATTGAGGAGTTCGCGCCGATTGCCAGTGAAGCTCCAGGAGCAGCACTTATTTTGAGAAAGGAGCGGCGGCTTATGGATTCAGACCTTGAGGCCCTCCCGGATTCCGTCTACAGCCATCAAATACGTGAATATCAGTTAACTTCCCTCAATTGCTTGAGCCAACTAACAATTTCGTCATCGGCTTTTTGGACCTTGCTTCCTTTTACAGGGAGTCCTTTGAGTACATTGGCGTTAGGACAAAGCTTCCGAATGTCTTTTTCGCTGCGACCCATCCCGCTACCTTCGTGGGTGCATAAAGGGATTATTGTTTTTCCTGCGAAGTCGTACTCCTCCAGAAAAGTAAAAACTGCCATCGGCATCGTCCCCCACCAGTTGGGGTATCCTAGATATATCACGCCGTAGTCCCCCATGTTCTCCACATGTCCCGCGAGCTCGGGACGGGCATTTTGGCGCAGTTCCTCCTTCGCCACCTCGGTCGTTTCTTCATAGCCGACCGGATATACCATAACGGTATCGATCCTGAATAGATCAGCGCCCGTCAGGTTCTGGATAATTTTAGCGGCTACTTCCGTATTTCCAACCGGCAGATTCACGATGTTGCCATTCACGAAGTTCATTCCCGGACGGGAGTAGAACGCGATCAGTTTTTTCATTTCGGGTTCCTTAGGGGAGCTTCTACATCAGAAAAAGCTTGTACTGCGTCCGGGAGGCGCTGCCCCAGGATTTCGATCGTTGCTACAGCCTCATTCAATTCAGTCAGTTCGGCAGGGGTAAAACTAACAGCAGCAGCGCCGATATTCTGGCGCATATGCTCCTCATGTGTCGTTCCGGGGATCGGCACGATCCAAGGCTTCTGTGCCATCAGCCAGGCCAGCGCAATTTGCGCGGGGGTTGCACTCTTTCGTTCAGCCCATTTCTTCAGCATTTCAACGAGCGCAAGGTTCTGCTGCAGATTCTCCGGCGCGAACCGGGTCTCAGTGCCTCGAAAGTCACCGGGAGCAAACCGGGTGCTTGCATCGATCCAACCAGTCAGGAACTGGACACCGAGGGGACTCCAAGGCACAAAGCCTATGCCAAGTTCCTCGCACGTCGGGATCGCTTCCTTCTCTGGTCCGCGCCATAGCATGGAATACTCGCTCTGGACTGCGGTGACGGATTGTTCGGCATGAGCGCGCCGCAGGGTCTGAATCCCCATCTCGGAAAGGCCCCAATGCAGTATTTTGCCTTGACCCATCAACTCCTTGACTGCACCGGCGACGTCTTCAATAGGGACCTCCGGGTCGACTCGGTGCTGATAAAGAAGATCGATGCGATCAGTCCGAAGGCGCTTGAGCATGGCTTCGACTACCAGCTTGACATGCTCCGGGCGGCTGTTAAGTCCCGGAAGACGCTTGCCGGTTTCCTGATCGATGTTCCAGCCGAATTTCGTTGCGATCACAACCTTATCGCGGAAAGGAGCCACCCCCTCACCCAAGATGCGTTCCACCTCGAAGGGACCGTACGCCTCTGCCGCGTCAAAGAAAGTGACGCCACTATCGAAAGCGGCGCGGATGACCTTAATCATTTCCGGTCGGTAAGGCACTGTGGTGTCGTATTTGCGGCTCATGTTCTGAACGCCGAGTCCGATGCTCGACACTTCGAGTTTGCCGAGCTTGCGGCTCCCGAGGATCGAGGACTGAGGAGGACGGACAGCGCCTGTGCTCCCGATGGCAGCAGAACCCTCCAGAGATTGCGCAGCAGCAGAAATATGAGGCAGCAACGCGGCTGCGGCTAGTCCTGCTCCTGCGACAAGAAACTTCCGTCGATCCAGTGTGACGGGGCCGCCTTCAAGCGCGCAGTCGTTTTGTGTGCTATTCATGTCGTGGTTCCTCCATTAGCGGTTCTTATCAGCTCAAGAGCATCATTCTTGTCAACTCTACGACCGTAAGCCGAGACTTCTAGGTCACTGTTGCTTCCCCAACCAGCTCCTCGTTTGTGAACGGGCCGTAGACCTCAGCCGTATCGAAGAAGGTCACGCCCAGTTCGACCGCCCTGCGCATAAGGGCTATCATCTCCTTTTTATCCGCCGGGGGGCCGTACGAGAAGCTCATCCCCATGCAGCCGAGGCCGATGGCCGAGACTTCCAGCCCGCCAATTCCCACCCGCCAATTCCCAGTTTGCGTTTCTGCATTCTTTTCTCCTCGTTAGACCGCGATCAAATCGTACTGGTCGTTACCCATTTTCATTTCTTTCATGTATGACAGCTGGCGCAGGCCCTGACGGGACTCGATGCGCTCCCTGAGGTCGTGAAGCTCTTCTTCGGGCAACTTATAGACAAGGTCGATGGAGGCCTTATCGACGGCCAGAAGATCGGCGGAGGCAAGGACGCCTATGTCGCGCGCCTTTACCGGGGCGGCGCTGACGCCAGCGCAGTCGCAGTCAACGGACATATTGCGCAGCACATTTATAAAAACGATCCTCTTGCCGAAATGATCTATGGTGGCTTTCGCCGACTCCACCATGTTCTCCTGAAAGGGTTCGCCCTTGAGCCAGCTCTGGTAATCGTCATTATCAGGGGCGGCGTGCACCATTTTTTTGCCTACCGGCCCGTCGGCGCAGCCGATGGCGATATTCTTCATCGAACCGCCGAAGCCGCCCATTGCATGCCCCTTGAAGTGGGTCAGCACCACCATCGAGTCGTAACCCGGCATGTTCTTGCCGACCGACATTTCCGTAAAATGCCTCCCGCCCTTTACCGGGATCATCACACCCCCGTCCTCGTCCATGATGTCCACGGTGCAAAAATCCCAGCCGTTGATCTTCAGGGTTTCGCGATAATCCGCTGTAGTATACCGCTTACCCTTGTAGAGGGTGTTCGTCTCCACCAGATTGCTGTTCGGGATTTGCTGCTGCAGTGCTTTGACCATGTCCCGCGGCAGGATATTCGGTCCGTTCGGTTCGCCGGTGTGCATCTTTATCGCTACTTTACCGGCGATGCCCTGATTGATCTTTGAATAGACCCTTAACAGGCCGTCTGGATTTATTTCATTCGTAAAGAATACTTTGGATTTATCAGGCTCCCTTGCAAACACCTTGCCAAGGCCGTTGACCGACAGGGCGGCGGCTCCCAGGACTACTACGCTGTTTCTCAGAAATCTGCGACGCGATATTTGCTCTGACATTCTTCATTACCCTCCAAGAATAGGCGATCCTAATCACCAGGAGTGTCCGGCTCCTTCATCACCGGCTAAAAGCTAACTCATGGCGAGTGAAGGCAGGTAGACCGATACTGTTCTATTCTTGCCTAATCGTGCGGAACCTTGGATAGGTGTTGTCACGAGGAGCGGGGCCAGGTAGGCTCATGTCGAGCAAAAGACATGAAAAATGGAGAAGATATGAGGGAAATAGAGAACAATAACACTGAAACTGCGCTAGCGGTCTTCCGGGAGAGCATTGCCCGATGGACCGATGGAGGCGAGCAACAAGTAACCGCTGTTCCGGGACTGTCGCTTTTCAGGAGGGACGAGCCGACGGAGCCCATCAGCGGCATGTATGAACCCAGCATTTGCGTGGCAGCCCAAGGGGCCAAGCGCGTCCTGCTGGGAGAAGACACCTTCGTGTATGACGCGCACCGCTATCTCGTTACGTCGGTGCATCTGCCCACGGTTGTGCAGATTATCGATGCGAGCCGGGAGAAGCCTTACCTGGGGCTTCGGCTGAAGCTCGACCTGCGCGAGATCTCTCAGATGATGGTGGACAGCAATCTTCCCCCGCCGCGCGCGCAGCGGTCAGACCGCGGAATGGCGACCGGCGAGGCAACTTTGCATCTCATTACAGCCTTTACACGTTTAATCGACCTTCTCGGCGACGAAAGAGACGTACCGATACTTGCGCCCATAATCCAGCGCGAGATAATCTACCGTTTGCTCGTCGGGGAACAAGGAGCGCGCCTGCGCCAGATTGCCTCGGCGGGCAGTCAGAGTCAACAGGTGGCGAGGGCGATCGAATGGCTGAAGGGTAATTTCACGGAGCCGCTTCGCATTGACGATCTGGCCTCAAAAGCCAACATGAGCGCGTCAACCTTTCATCACCACTTCCGCTCGATGACCGCCCTTAGCCCTTTGCAATATCAGAAACAGCTCCGTCTTCAGGAAGCAAGGCGCTTAATGCTGTCGGAACATCTGGACGCCTCATCCGCGGCGTTTCAGGTCGGATACGAGAGCCCTTCGCAATTCAGCCGCGAATACAATCGCCTGTTCGGAGCCCCGCCACTGCGGGACATCACGAACTTGCGCCAAATGGCCGTTGCGACGGCATAAAACCACTTTATTGATTAAACACATGGCATCAAACGGCATGAAGACCGGGCAGGAGACGCATCAACTACGTGTTTTTCTGCGTTAAAGGGTCTGGGCTACCTTAATATCTGGGCACCTGCCTCCGCCATTGAATTTCGGAAAAAAATTATCGCAGCGGAATCACTGGCGAATATTGCAAGTGCTCTTAGATAATTCAGGAATAGATTAAGTTTCCGCTCATTCTTTCACGCCGACGACAGGGTTCAATCCCCTTGGGGACGCCACTATAAAGAAAGGGCCAAGTCGCGCGAGCGGTTTGGCCCTTTTGCTTTTGTCACTACCCGCTAAACGCCCAAATAAAACCTCATGAACCCAAAATATTATAACTCACCGTAATCACTGGCTAAATAATGTTTATATTTCCAGGCGCGTGAACCCGCTTCGGAGATACCATAACAATGTCTAAAAAATTCACTCTTTGGAGTGATGAAAAATTCCTCCAAGCGGGATAAAAGGAGAAAAGATGGGCGGATTCAACAACACGGAAGCGGCAACCGGCGACGAAAAATTCAAGGCCTTTGGTCTGGGGTTTGTCGGCCCGAATAAAGGCTCTCACAACCCCTCGACAAGCGGCAGGCACCTGTACGAAAGCGGAGTTTGGAGCAGAGATGCGAGCATAAGTGCCAGATTGGGACAAGTGGTCTGGATAACTGTTAAAAATGTAAACGCTATCGGGACCACAATTGAGATAACATCGAATAATGGCGGAAGGGATGCCGCTATTCTGCTGCCGTATCTGGAAGCAGAGTTCAGATTTGATAATGGAGGCGCAGAGCCCCTATTTTGGCATTTTGAGGTTCGCACCGAGTCGGACGCTTTTCTGGTCAATTACACGATAGAGTCTACATGGGTTCCCGGAATGGAGGAGAACAGGTGAAATACGCGAGAACAATCTGCCTCATCGTTTTGATTCTAATCGGGGCTTTAGTCTCCTCGGCCATTGCCGAGGAAGGTCCTACGGTCAATTATGAGCTGACCCCTGAAAAATTGCTGGCCGCTCGCATATTGATTACCTCCTCGGCGAAATTCCCGGATTATCCGAAATACTCCGTTATAGCTGAGTTGAATTTCGAGGAAATGCGCGTCTTCAGAGAACTGACGAAGGAGAATGTCGGCAGAAGGCTTGAAGTGTCTTTTCAAGGCAGGGTGCTTATGGGGGCGATTGTCAAAGCCGAGATAGAAAGCGGAACCATGAACGTCCTTCGCACCAACGATAAGGAAGAAGCCTTGGCGCTGGTACGGGAACTTCTTCCCTGACAAGCTCTTTGCGTACAAGTTCAGAAATTACCCGACACCGGTCTCCAGGGAGGGTTGTTAAGCGGCCTCTGGCAAGTCTCCCTCTGGCTGCGTGAAGGGCTCAAACGTCGCGAGCTACTTTTTATTGGCCTCAACGTCCAGGCGTTCCCGGGGATTTGAGCCTTTCCGCCTCCTGCTGATGGCGGCGCGCCCCTTCCGTGTCGCCTGCCGCGTTGAGGAGGCGGGCGAGTCTTTCGTGCGCAACGATGTTTTCGCCGTCGATTTTCAGCACCTCGTTGAATAGGCGAATTGCTTCGCCGGCGTTGCCGTAGACCTGATTCATCTGCGCGAGATTGCAAAGCGCGTCCAGGTTTTCGGGGTGGCTCTTCAGCACCAGTTCGTATTGGGTTTTCGCCTCGCCGTACTGTCCCTTCGCGGCGTAACCGTTTCCGAGGACCAGCCCCGCCAGAGTCTCCCCCTTGCTTACGCCTGTCCGGGCCAGAGCCATCGCCTCGTCTATCCTTTTGGCGTCGTATGCTGCAAGGGAAGCGTTCATGTAGACGCCGGGATAGTCGGGATTCCTTCTTATTACCGATCTAAAAAACTCCAGCGCTGCCTCGGGCTTGCCTTCGTTGAACATCTTGCAGCCTATCAGGTACTCCTGATAGGCCACCCTGTATTCCCTGCCGCCCATGCTGTCCATGCGGCTAAAGAGCGTCGCCGTGTCTTTCCAGTAACCCGCCTGCACGTAGCAAAGCCCGCCGAGGCCCGCGACGATAATGGCCCCGGCCGCGGCGAGGCCTATCTTTGCCCGCCTGGTCACCGCAAGGTAGCGCCCGGCCCCCCAGACAAGCGCGACAAGCACGCCGATGTGCGGCAGATAGGTGAAGCGGTCGGAGAGGCGTTGAACGCCGGAGGGCACCACCCCGCTTACGGGCAGCAGCACGAAAAAATACCAGAACCAGCCGAAGGCGAGTTCCGGCGCTTTTTTGCGCCAGCGCCAGGCAAGCACCGACACCGCCGCAAGCAGGATGAAGGCCGGTACGGCGAGAAGAATTTGAATATTCGTGAGATCGGCCTGGTACTCGAAAGCCAGGTTCAGCGGCCAGAAGGTCTTGCCGAGATAAATCCAGTAGGCTCTAGACGCATTTACGAGGCCGTAGAATACAGTTGTGGAAAAGCCTCTCCCCTGGCCGAGGGCGCTTCCCGCGGCTTGCGCGTACATCGTCGAGAAGGCAAAGACAACCGACAGCGCGAGAAAGGGCAGCTTTTCAACAAGAAGCTTCCTGTACGCCTCCCGCTCCCCGGCGAAAACCTCTTTCGGAAAGCGGCCGAGCGGCCAGAAATCGAGAAGTAAAAGCGCTGCCGGCATCATAACCGCCATCGGCTTCGCCAGCAGCGACAAAAGGGTAAAGACAAGCGTCAGGACATAGCGGTACTTTTTGCCGCTTCGCGCCCAGCCGAGGTGCGACAGGAGGGCGAGCAGGAAGAAAAGCCCGGCGAGCACGTCCTTGCGCTCGGTAATCCACGCCACCGATTCGGCGCGCAGGGGGTGGACGGCGAAGAGCGCGGTGACGAAAAAACTCTTCCAGAGCGAGCCGGTGGCGCTTTTCAGAAACCAGAAGAGAAGGAGGACGTTTACGAGGTGCAGAAGGACGTTCGTGGTGTGAAAAGAGGAGGGCTTCAGGCCGAAGGCGCTTACGTCGGCCATGTAGGAGACCCACGTCAGGGGAATCCACAAGCCCTCGTAAACCTTCGTGAAGGCCGCCTTTACCCCCTCTGCGGTAAGGCCGCCGGTGACCATCCTGTTCGAGGTTATGTATTCGTAATCGTCGATGCTCACGTAGTCGAAGCCGGAAGTCCTCCAGAAGACCGCGAGGGTCAGGACACCCAGCAAAACCAGGCAGATTGCTGTATTTCTCTTGTCGGCGGTCATTCGGGAGCCTCTGTGCGGCAGCAAAGGGAAATTGTTGTATAAACTCTGTGTATTTGCTGGAGGATTCCGGAGAAGAAAATTCCGGGACTATCTTTTCTTTGGCCTGGAGCGTTTTTTGCTCTTTTTGGCCGAGGGTTCCGCCTTACCGATGGATTTTACCACCCCGGAACCTTTAATAAGCCCTTTAGCCCACGTGGCATCATCGTGGCCTATTTCAGACAATATTTCGCGACTCAAGCGGGCATACTTCTCCGATTTAGCATGGTTTCCCATCTTCCCCCAGAGAACCGAAAGATTTCCGCACGAAACTCCCTCACCCTGCCGGTCGCCAACCTCCTGGCGAATGGCGAGACTTTCTTCAAGGGCCTTCAACGCTTGAGCGAATTTCCCTAACCTATGGTATGTGGAGGCAATGTTGTTTAACGTCACTCCCTCACCCTTCCGGTCGCCGACCTCCCGGCGAATGGCGAGGCTCTCCTCAAGGGCTTTCAAAGCCTGATCGTACTTGCCCCAAGTTCTATAGATTTGGGAGATGTTGTTCAGCGTCACTCCCTCGCCCTGCCGGTCGCCGACCTCCCGGAGAATGGCGAGGCTCTCCTCAAGGGCTTTCAAAGCCTGATCGTACTTGCCCCAGCCATCGTAAATCTGAGAGATGTTGTTCAACGTCACTCCCTCGCCCTGCCGGTCGCCGACCTCCCGGCGAATGGCGAGGCTCTTCTCAAGGGCTTTCAAAGCCTGATCGTACTTGCCCCAGCCACTATAGATTTGGGAGATGTTGTTCAGCACCGCTCCCTCGCCCTTCCGGTCACCGACTTCCTGAAGAATGGCGAGGCTCTCCTCAAGGGCTTTCAAAGCCTGATCGTACTTGCCCCAGCCACTATAGATTTGGGAGATGTTGTTCAGCACCGCTCCCTCGCCCCACCGGTCGCCGACTTCACGGGAAATACCAAGGCTTTTTTTATAATGCTCCAGGGCTTGATGTGAATGCCCCATGTGCTTAAGCATATAACCAATTCCGTTCTCAAGTTGCGCCTTAAGGGAACTGGCATCGCTTTCTTCGAGTTGCGCGAGCCCCTCTCTTGCAGCCTTTATGGCTTCTTCCCACATGTTTCGGCGCTGGAACCATTGAGTCAGAGAAAGCAGAAGATTCGCTCTGTCCTCCGCTCCTGCGGTCTCTTCGAGAAGTTTTCTGGTTCTGGCTAAATGATCGGCGACTTCACCGGCTTCGGGATTGTTTTTATCAATATCTTCAGCCGCTTCGTCCAGCCATGAAAACCCTTCGGCCTTGTCCTTTCGCAGTTCAAGGTCTTCGTTCAGCCAGTAGGTATGGCTGCGAAAATCCCATAGGTCTCCGGCCATGCGCATGAAGGGTTCAACGTCGGGCTCATGGAGAAAGAGAACGAAGCGCAGATGCTCTCTTGCTATCGTATCGCGGTGGATGTTCAGGTACTGGAGAAAATCAGTGTCCGGCCCCATGCCTTTTTCACCCCTGGGCACGTCGGTAACGAGGCTGAGCATGCGGCCTTTCGACGCTTCCGTTATCTGGGAATAGAGCTTTGTAAAGACGTGCTCATCGCGGTGTGAGGGTGATAATTCGCGGGGAGTCAGATTATGCTCGCGAAGCCGGGCGTGTATCCGCCGGAGGAGCTCTATTTTTTCGTTTTCATGGAGATAAACGACTATCTGAAAGCTTGAACGCTCCGAGTTGAAAGCGCGCTCGGCGCGGGAGACGACCGCTTCCGCTATGCCGTCGAAGCGGGAAAACTCATCCTTTTTCGGCATCGCTCAACTTCAGGACGTAGTCTTTTAGAACATAGCGAAGATCCAGCCAAAGGTCTCCGTTTTCATACTCTACAACTGCACGGGCCTGCAAGAAGGGCTCGACGCCCGCCACCCATCCTTCCTCGCTGTCGTATACCTTGCGGAGGATGTTTACATCTTCCCCCCGGATCATCGGCTGGTAGTCTTTTTTAATCGAGTTAAAGGCGTATTCAACATCCTTGAAAGTTATTTTGTCGCCTTTTCGCGCCAGCGCCTCACCGGCGGCCAAACGAACGGCCCTTGCAGTCTCTCTGAAAAGACCTCCACCGATAAGTATCAACTCGTCTATCGTTTTCTCCTCGAAAAGCGCATTGGGGGAATGTACGCGCTTTTCGATGAAGTTTTTCATTATCCCGTAATCGCGGTTGTCTCTGTCAGGCTGAGGAGTTGTTTTTCTTTTCTCGGCGCGGCTATATATGTGAATCGCTGAAAAAGCGTATATCTCTCCGAGAGGAACCCGGCTTCCGGGCATGGCGCGAAAATATATCGGCAACGTGTAGACTATGGATAACGCGGGACGCACAAGGGAATCGTAATTTTCCTGAAAAAGACGGTTGTGCATATCCTTTTCGGCGTCGGATTC
This sequence comes from bacterium, assembly GCA_004322275.1. NCBI lineage: Bacteria > bacterium. The sequence continues at coordinate 15,325 of SCTA01000015.1, read as the reverse complement.
TCCCTTTTCGAGATCGTCTACAATCACAAGAATCCGCTTGCCGGTTTTGTTCCTTATGTCCTGCGCCATCCTGTCAAGGATGTTTATCAAATCCTCGATTTTAGGTGCCAGTATCTGCTTTTCTTCCTGGGTTCTGTCCTTGCTCGTCGAGCCAACGACCTTGAAATAGAAAGGCCACCAGTTAGCCTTAGCGCCAGCCTCCGCTTTCAGCGATTCGCTCTTAACCAGTTTTGAAATTATCTCGCGGCCCCAATCCACCAGTTCCTTCTCATAGGAACCCGTAACGCCGTATTCCTTTCCGGCCTCAGCCATGCTGCGCCCTATTTCGACGAGCAAGGCATCGTGGGTAAGGTTTACCGATTCCGTTCCGAAATTCTGAGCGGTAAGGAAAACCGGGATGTAGTTCTCGCCGATTTCTTTTATTTTGCAGAGCTTTCTCAGTTCTGTGGTCTTGCCGCTTCCCCTGTGTCCGCAAAGAAAGGCATGGAGAGAAGTTTTTGCTCTGATAAGGTCTAAAACCAATCTTCTCAGTTGAGGATCATCGCGAGGAATGTACTGCTCGGAAGACGGGTCTACAGGCAAAGCCTGATCGAAGTTGTCGTAGACTTCGCCAATGTCTTTGGCGGGGATTATCGGTGCGATGTTGTTATTTGTGCAACCCGGATTGCTCACGGAGTGTCTCCTCGGCAAAATTCCGCGCATTTTCAATGAATTATAACTTTAACAAAGACTGACGGACAGGTCAATTCGGGTTATGCCTCTAAAGTCCCCGTAAAAGGAAGCGCGTTGACCCGGTTTAATTCGTAGGGTATCTTTTGTTACCGAATGGAAACGTTTAGGAGCAAAATTATATGTCTGAGGGATTTTTCGGGCCGATTCTGGCGTGCATGGAGGAGGGGGTCATCTTCCTCGACCATGAGGACGTTATCCGCTACATAAACCCGGCGGCGGAGCGGATACGCAAGGTGCGGGCGGCGAGGCTGGTGGGGAGGCATATCCTCTCCATTCACAAGGGGCAGACCCGCGAGAGGGTCGAGGAGCTTCTGGAAAGCCTGAAGGCCGGTCCCCACGTCTCCCGCGACCGCGTCGTGCGCGTGGGCGACCGCTATTTCGACAACACCTACACGGCGATCTTCGACGGCGAGGGGAAATTCGTAGGGACTCTCCTCATAAGCAGGGACGCGACCGCCAAAAAAATCCTCGCCGACGAGAATTCTCGCCTCCGAAACGTGCTGGACGAGCCGGGAGGGGAGGAATTCATCGCGGTAAGTCCCTCGATGCGGCACGCACTCGACACCGTAACCACCGTAGCTCCTCTGGATTCCACCGTCCTCATCACCGGCGAGAGCGGCAGCGGCAAGGAGCACTTCGCGGAGCTTGTCCACAGGCTAAGCAGCCGCAACGACGGGCCTCTGGTGCGCGTAAACTGCGCCGCCATCCCCGAGAACCTCATCGAATCCGAGCTTTTCGGCCACGTCAGGGGCTCCTTCACCGGCGCGGTGACGAACCAGACGGGAAAATTCCTGAAAGCGCAGGGTGGAACCCTCTTTCTGGACGAGATCGGCGAGCTTCCCCTCTCCTCGCAGGCCAAGATACTGCGGGCGATTCAGCACAAGAAGATTCAGCCTGTCGGCAGCCCGGAGGAGCGCGAGGTGGACGTGCGCATCGTGGCGGCGACCAACCGCGACCTTCTCACCCGCGTGCGCGAGGGGCATTTCCGCGAAGACCTCTTCTACCGGCTCAACGTGATAAAACTCACCGTCCCGCCCCTTCGCGAGCGGCCCGAGGACATAGAGGCTCTGGCGGACGCTTTCATCGCCCGCTTTTCCCGCAAGATGGGCAGGACGCCCCTTCGCCTCTCCGACGAGGCCCGCGCCCTTCTGGTCTCGCACCCCCTGCCCGGCAACGTACGCCAGCTAATGCACGCCATAGAGCGCGCGGTGGCCTTCGCCAAGGGCGATCTGATTTTAGTCAACGACTTCCCCTCCGACCTGCGCGAGCCCGCGAGGAGCGAACCTCCGGTCTCCCACTCGGCGGGGATGCTGGCGGGGCAGGCGCTCAGGGAGGCGTTGGAGCGCTGCGAGAGGGACTTCGTCACCGAAGCGCTTCAAAAATGCGGAGGGAAAAAGATTCAGGCCGCGAAGATGCTGGGAATATCCAGAAAAAACCTCTGGGAGAAGATTACGCGCTTCGCCATCGAGGATTCCGAACAGGGGTAATAATTTGACCATCTAACGTACAACATCAGAGGGCGAGTATGGACTTCAAAGGCAATCTAAAGACAACTGCTATGGGCATCCTGCCCCACACCGACGTAAAGCGCGCCCTCGATCTCGCCTTCTCGCTGGACATCCCCTTCTGGCCGCAGCTTCCCAAGCTCACCTACTGGGAGGACATGTACGTTCAGGTCTCGGAGAACTTCCCCGGCATACGGATCAACGACGTTGACAACAGGGTGGAGTTCGACATGGGACGCTTCATGGAGGAGCTTCCCGCCTTTTTCGAGCGCATGGAAGACCCCGAAATCTACCGGCTCTCCGAAAAATACTCCGCCGTCTACCACGAATTCCTCAGCCGCGACCTTGGCAGCTATTACGCCATACGCGGGCAGTTCGAGGGGCCGATCTCCTTCGGACTGAACGTAAAGGACGAAAACGACCGCCCTATCCTTTACAACGACGAGGTGCGCGAGTTTCTCCTCGATTTCATGGCCCGCAAGATAAACCTGATGGGAGAGGAACTGCTGGCGAAAAACCCCCGCGCCTTCATGTTCGTAGACGAGCCGGGGCTGGAGTTCATCTTCTCCGCGATGTCCGGCTTCGGCGAGGAGCAGGCCAGAAGCGACATGGACAGGTTCTTTTCGATGGTGACGGGGCGGCGCGGAGTACACCTTTGCGGCAACCCCGACTGGGATTTTCTGCTGAAGACGAAGATGGACGTGCTCTCCTTCAACGCCTTCGGCAGGGGCGACCGCTTCGTCAACTACGTCCCCTCGATAAAGGCCTTTCTCGCTCAGGGCGGAACCATCGGCTGGGGGCTCGTTCCCGCCAACTACGAGGAGTTCAACTCCACCGACATAGACGGCCTCTACGACCAGATAGAGGGGTTCTGGGATATCCTCGAAAAGGCCGGAATACCGCGCGAGCGGCTCCTTCCCGAATCCCTTCTAATGCCCGCCACCTGCGCCCTCGTCAACCCCGACAAGGGAGAAACCGTAGAGCGCTGCTATGACGTGCTTCGCGAGATATCCTTTCGGCTCAGGGAAAAGTACGGGTTCAGGGATTAAGGGCCAGAGCCCTCGCCCTCGCTTCTCCGCCGAGGAGGTTGACTGCGTCCCACGCGACCTTTTCGTTCGGCCACCTGCCGGTGTTTTCAAGCCCCTGCCGCGCCGCGCCGGGCAAATCGCCGGCCATAATGAGGACGTTGGCGAGCTTGACGCTGTAATCCATCTCGCCGGGAAACTGCTGAAGCTGTTTTTTGTAAAGTCCCGCCGCCTCCCGGAATCTCCCCAGCTTTTCCGCCGCTATGCCTTTGTAGCCGTTCGCATACCGGAAAGAAGGGTCCAGCTCGATTACCTTGCCGAGATTGTCGTAAGCCTCGCGAAACCTGCCCGCAAATAGATCGTTCACCGCCAGGCCGTTTTTCGCGAGAGCGCTTCTTCCCGCCGTCGCCCTGTCTATGTAACCGAAGAAGGCGTAGCCGTCGCGCCATACCGAAACCTGCCGGAAACAAAGGACGGAAAGTACGATCAGCGCCGCTGCTCCGGCGACGCCGGGCGGCCGCATCTCTTTCGTGAATTTTCCGTAGACGCTGCAGGCGCCCCACACCAGGGCAATCATAAGACCGGCGTGGGGCAGGTAGGTAAAATGGTCGGCGACGTAGTAAAAACCTAGCGGGACGATTCCGCTTACGGGCAGGAGGGCGGCCAGATACCAGCACCAGCCCGCAACCTCCGCCGGGGCTTTTTTCCTGTACCGCCAGGCAAGAAATCCGGCGGCTGCAAGCGCCAGCCAGGCCAGAGCAGCCCACACCCCGGAAAGGTAACCGGCGGGCCGCCCGTACTGCATGACAAGGTCCACCGGCAAGAAAGTTGCCCGCAGGTAATGCGCGCAGGAGGATACGACTGTGGACAAAAGCTCCGGCAACCCCCGCTCTTCCATATTGCTTACGGAGACGGACTGGTTTCCGAGCGTTATAACCGAAAAAAGAACGGAGAGCGCAAGAAAGGGGATTTTCTCGACGAGCAGGTTTTTTACCGCCTCTCCCTGACGTTGAACCCTTTCCAGCGGCCAAAAATCGAATATAAGAAGAATCAGGGGGAAGACGGCAAGGGTCGGTTTAGAAGCGATTCCCAGAAAAAACAGCGACAGAGCGAGCAGATAACCGGCGGGTTCTTTCTTTTCTGCGTACCTGGAGTATGGGAAAAGCGCGAGAAAGAAAAACAGTCCCGAGAGGAGGTCGCTTCTTTCGGCGACCCAGGCGACCGACTCCGCGCGGAGCGGGTGAACTGCCCAGAGAGCGGCGGCAAAAAAGCTCTTATACGGCGACCCGGTAGCCCTGTAGAGGAAGAGGAAGAAAAGAACCGAGTTCAGAAGATGGATCAGAACATTCGTAATGTGGAATCCCGAGGGCTTAAGTCCGAAAATCTCGGCGTCGCTCATGTACGAAAGTTGTGTAACCGGCATGAAATTGCCGATTTTGACCGTTGAGAAAGCTCCCTTGACGTTCGACCAGGAAAGCCCGCCCCTTACCGCCGGATTTGAAAGGGTGTATTTTGAATCGTCGAGCCTGATCAGCTCGAACCCGGCGGATTGCCAGAAGACAGCCAGCACAAGCGCCGCAAGCAAAACCAGCAATATCGCAGCCCGTTGTTTTCTGTAATCCATCGCTAGTTAAAAAACCCGCTTTCGGGAATGGGCTCTCCGGGGCTTAGCCTTCTCGCCTCAGCCAGTTCCCTCTCAGCGCCCGTAACGTCGCCGATGGCCCTGAGCACTACTCCGAGGTTCACGCGGGCTCTGAAATCCGCCGGTTTCAGCCTCACGGCCTCCCTGAAATATTTTAAGGCCTCCGGGTATAACTGCTTTGCGGCAAGGCCGTTTCCCGCAGTCATGTTGGCACCGAATTCCCCGCCGAAGTATTTGACGGCCTCCCAGGCTATCTTGTCGGAGGGCCACTGACGGATGTTCTCCAGACCCTGACGGGCCGCGCCGGGGTGATCCCCCGCCAGAAGCATGACGTTCGCCAGCCTTAGGCAAAAATCCTTTTCGCCGGGAGAAAGCTGGAGCTGTTTTTTTAAGAGAAACACCCCTTCCCGGTATCTTCCCAGCTTCGCCGCCGCTATACCCTTGTAGCCGTGCGCCCGGTTGAATTCCGGGTCCAGAGCCAGCACCGCGTTGAATCTGTCGTAAGCCTCCTGAAATTTTCCCGCCCTGAAATCGGAGATGGCGAGGCTGTTTTTCGCCACGGCGCTTCTTCCTCCGGTTTCCCTGTCGATATAGCCGAACAAGGTGTAGCTGTCCTTCCAGAGAGAGGTCTGCCGGAAGGAGAGCACCGTCAGAACGGCTATCAGGACCAGTCCGGCGGCCGCAAGCGGCCTTGCCTCCTTCACATAACCGGTGTAAAGCCTCTCCGCCCCCCAGACCAGCGCTATCATCAGGCCGACGTGCGGCAGGTAGGTGAAGTGGTCGGCGACGATGTAAAAATTTAGAGGGACGACGCCGCTGACGGGAAAAAGCGCCGCCAGATACCAGCACCAGCCCGCCGTCACCGCGGGTGCGGCTTTTCTGAGTTTCCAGGCCATGAACGTAATGGCGATTATCAAAAGCCCGGCGCCGGCCGCCCAAAAGCCGGTAAGCGAGGCCGCCGTCCCTCTGTCCTCCATTATCAGCCCGAAGGGCCAGAAGGTAAGCTTCAGATAATGGAAGTAAGAGGTGGCGGTATCAGCCAGCCGGGCCGGTACGCTCATCTCGTCCGTTCGTATGGTCGCACTCTGGCTAACAATCGTCAGCGCGGAAAAAAACACGGAGAGAACGAAAAACGGGATCTTCTCCAGCAGGAGTTTTTTTACCGGCTCCTTTCTGGCGAGGGGCCAGAAATCCACAATAAGCAGGACGAGGGGAAAGACGACGAGAATCGGCTTGGAGGCCAGCCCCAGCAGCATCGCAAAGAGGGCCGCCGCGTAGAGAAAAAGCTTCCGGCTCCTCGCGTATTCGAGGTAAGCGAGAAGACCCGCAAGGAAAAAGAACCCGGAAAGAAGGTCTTTGCGCTCGGCGACCCAGGCCACGGATTCGACACGGAGAGGGTGCAGAGCCCAAAGCGCCGCCGCGAAAAAGCTCTTCCACGGCGAGCCGGTGGCCCTGCGGAGGAAGAAAAAGAGCAAAAGGGTGTTAAAAAGGTGGATGAGGGTGTTGACGAGGTGAAAGCGGCCCGGGTTCGGGCCGAAAAACTCGATGTCGGCCATGTGGGAGAGGAGCGGCACCGGCATGTAGACGTGAAGCGGAATTGAAGTGAGGGCTTCCCTGATTCCCGAGGAGGTCAGTCCCCCGCTCACCACGGGATTCTGGAGCGTGTAATCGAAATCGTCGAGGTTTATAAGCTCGAACCCCGTCGTCTGCCAGTAGACCGCCAGCACCAGAGCCGCAAGCAGGGCCGCGAATATCGCCGTCCAATATTTTTTATAAGTCATGGCTTTTCTGAAGAATCCCGGTCCATTGTAAAATCCATCCAGACAGTAAAACACTGCAAACCATGCTCTCACAATAGCAAATCGAGGTCTAATCGTATCCTGCCCGCCGCAAACCGCGCCTGATGCTCCGGAATCTTGAAATGAGGGAGGAAAGGGGATACTGTCACCGCATGGATGTACTTTGATTTTATCCGGAAGGGAAAATCGAAATGACCACAGGCCTCATAAAAAATTTTAGTCTCCTGCCTGACATACCGGTCTATGACGGGCAGAGCAAAATAGAGGGAGACAAGATAGGTTTCGACGGCTACGCCCGCATACTCGCCTCGGCGGCCTTCAATACCGAGGAGCCGATAACAATAGGCGTCTACGGCGACTGGGGGAGCGGCAAGACCAGCCTCATGAGGATGATGGAGAAAAAGCTCAGGGACGCCGGGGCAACGACCGTATGGTTCAACGCCTGGCAGTACGAGAAAGAGGATCACCTCGTAATTCCCCTTCTCGCCACGATAATCAAAGCGCTCGAAGAAAAAGAGAAAGCAGCGGGGAAAACCAAGGCGAAACCCGGCAGCGTTCTCAAGGCTTTCAGAAGCCTTCTCTACGGAATAGCAATAAAGCCGCCTCTTGTCGAACTGGACGCTGGGAAAGCGATAGACAAGTTTGAAGACCTGTCTCAAACGGAAGCTGACAAGATCGCCGCACGGAGCCTTTACTTCAACACTTTCGAGGGGCTGCGCGAAGCCGCAGAGGGCTCCGATTCAAAAATCGTGGTATTCGTTGACGATCTCGACCGCTGTTTCCCCATTCAGGCCGTAAAACTCATCGAATCGATTAAGCTCGTACTCCATCAGCGCAACATCGCCTTCGTCCTCGGCCTTGAGCCCGAGATAATCAAGGCTTTTCTCCGCCATAAGTACACGGAGAGGCTCAAAATTCCCGAAGAGCTTTACGGCAACTATCTTGACAAGATCGTACAGATGCCCTTCAAGATTCCCCCGATTACAAAGCGGGTAAAGGATTACGTCAAGCAGCTCCTTGAGATGGAAATCTTCGGAAAAATTGCGGGAGAAGACATAGAAGCCCTGTGCGAAACGATCTGTCCGGCTTGCAGGGAAAACCCAAGAAAGATAATACGCTTTTTAAACCGCCTGCTGGTCATGCGCGAGGTCGCCGAAATCGAGGAGGGCGACAAAGGCGACAAAGGCGAGTTGAAAATCGCCCCCTTCGCGGTGCATGAAGCCCTTTCGATGATGTGGCCGGAAATTCTCTCCATACTGGAAGAAAACGACCCCGTGGTGATAACAGACTCCTTAATGAAAGATTTTGGAGTGACTGATAACTGCATCAGCTTATCCCTCTACTTAGCCAAACTCATGGATGGTGAAAACAACCTCATCGGTCTCTTTGAAGCGGAAATTTCAGTTGACCATAAAAAACCTCACAAAGCAGTACTGGAAAAACTCCTGGTTGATAAACGGCTGCTCGACCTCCTTTCCTCCGGACCCGGTAAAGAGTGGCTTTCCGACCCCGACACGCGAAAGCGAATAAAAGAATCTTCCGAAGAGGTTTTGGCCACTGGGGAGGAAGAGCAGCACTGGCCGGAGATAAACGGTCACGTGATTAAACCGGGGGCGTATCTGGTCGGGGCGTATCTGGCCAGGGCGAATCTGGCCAGGACGAATCTGGCCGGGGCGAACCTGTCCGGGGCGAACCTTCACATGGTGAACCTTTACGTTGCGGGCCTGGAAGCGACGAACCTTTTTGGGGCGGACCTGTCCGGGGCGAACTTGTACGGGGCGAACCTGTCTGGGGCGAACTTGTACGGGGCGAACTTGTACGGGGCGAACCTTTTTGGGGCGAACCTGTCCGGGGCGAACCTATACGAGGCGGACCTGAGAATGGCGAATCTGTCCTATGCTAACCTTACCAACGCAATCCTTGACGGCGCAATTATCGATAAAACGACAAAACTTGATGGGGCAATTCGCACCGGCACGATTCTGGATAAATCAAAGCCTGAGTGATAATCAGGATGTGCCGGTCTTTTTTACATCGACCGGCGCGGCTTTCCGTTCCCGGCGAGGAATCCCGCAGCGAGAGGGCGAGGCAGTAGCAGCGCTACGGCGAGCCCTTGAGCGAGGACATGACGACGCCGGGGGCGGAAAGGATGCGCCGGATTACGGTTACTTCTTCAGCAGCCTGTAAGGACTAGACCTAGTAACCCAAACGCTCTCCGGATAATCGGCGGTGAGCTTGTCGTAGATTCCAGTCAGGTGCGTGAGGTGATGGGTCTCGATGTAGCGGGCGACCCCGGCGAGGTAGACCGCCTCGGGCGCGAGGGAGTTTCTGGGGTGCTGGCTGACTATCTGGTCGAGAACGGCGATCGAGGCCGGTCTGTCGGGCTTGTTAAACCAGGTTTTGGCGATTCCCAGCATGAGCGAGGGGATAAGGTCGGCCGGTGGGTAGAAACCCAGAGTGCGGTAATGCTCCACTCCGTCGCTGTCCAGCACCAGAAGCGAGGGCGTCCACTTTATTCTGAAGCGGACGGCGTAAACCCTGTCGTCAGACATCAGTCTCAGCGGGATGAGGTTTTTTTCTATGAAATCGGCTACCGAGGGGTCTGGGTACGCGACCGCGTCCATCTGCTGGCAGCCGATTCAGCCGGGGTCGAAAAAATCCAGAAAGACGTGCTTGCCCGTTTCACGCGATTTCGCCAACGCGTTCTCGAAAGAGGTCAGCCATTCCACCTTCGCCATCGGTGATTCTCCTTTCCAATGAAGCAAACGAACGGTTCTGCTGCCTGGAAAGTCTAATCCGGTTTCGCCTCCGCGCAAAAGATGAGGTTGTTAAAAACGCTGCGAGAAGTCGCTGCTTCAAGGAGACTCATAGCTATACTGAGAGCTAGCGTTTCGCTCTAAGACGGTCGTAGACTCCGGTGAGTGTCTCAACTATCAGGCAAAGCCCGGTGAGAGGAACGACAAGCCAGCTCCACCAGCCGAGGAGGAAGGTGAAGAACCTGCCGTTGTGGAGCTCGAAGAGCGCGTGCCACAGAGAGATGCGGCCGCCGTCTTCAAGCTCCGGGGGAAGGGAAATTCCCGCCGTCCTGCCGTCGCTGAGGAATAGTCCCTTGTTGTAATCCGCCCAAAGATAGCGGCCCGAAAGGTCGAGCGGCGCATAGCCGACCACCATTTGATCTCCCACCGGCGGCCCCTTGGGAGCTTTCGGAGGTTCGCCGGTAAAGAGGTTGACGACTTCCTTGCGGTCGCGGTCCCAGTGGTAGAGCCCCGACATCGAGCCGACGAGATAGGAGGAACCGGGGCTTTGGAGGTCTTTCTCGAAGACCGTAGCACCCATCACGCTGACCGGCGCGCCGCCGGGAAGCTTGTGGAAGGAGGCGCTCTCTTTCCCCAGCAGGAACTCCTTGCCCTCGTAAAACCCCTCGGAGGTGGCAAGCACGACGGATTCCCGCGAGGGGTCGTAAAGCCCTTTTCTCAGCGTGTCGTGCCAGGGGTTCTCGTGGCGGGGACCGGGGTGGAGCGACATGGGGTATTCGGCGTCGGCTATGGCGACCAGAAAGGGGGGCCGCTCGAAGACTCCTGTCAGCGCCGAGAAGACGAGAAGCGGCGCGAACCAGAGTCCCAGCTTTATGTGTAGCCTGAGCCCCTTTCCGGCCAGTTTCCCTCCCCTTCCCTTCGCCAGCGTCTTTCTCTTCTTCCTCCACCAGAACCACGCCCCGGTGAGCGAGCCGAAAACGAGGTAGACGCCCGCTAAATCCATCAGGTATCTGCCGGCGCTCCCCCAGGTCTCCCCGTAGTGCATGTCGAAGACGAGCCGAAAGAGGCTGCGCTTCGGGTCTTTGAGCCCCGCCTTTCCGGGCGTTACTCTGCTGAAGCTCAGGGGGTCGTAAAGCGGAGCGGCGTAAAGATCGGAGCGGGTAAGCGCGAAAATTCGGTCTCTTCCGAAAAACAGATCGACGGGGTAATCGCTGGAGAGCGCGACCGGCTTCCACGAAGGTTCCAGTGCTCCTCGAGCGTACAGTCCTCCCCTCGTGGCGGCGAGCAGGGTTCCGTCCACGTTCATGAGGTCGCGCACGTCGCGAAGGTAGGCGGCCGTGGGAAGACCGGAGGAGAAGTCCGAAGGCGGGGCGAAATCTCCGTAGAAGCGCCAAATTCCGGTCTCGCCGTAAAGCAGCAGCCCACCCTCCGGGGATTCGACAGCGCCGCGAAAGGCGTTCCTGTTCCAGTCGCGGTATTCGTAATTGCCGGGAAGGAAGCTTCGCGGCAGGTCGATGGAGGAGATGAGGCCGGGGTGATTGAGGATTATCCCCGTCGCGCCCATGACCGCGAGCCAGAAAAAGCCGAAAAGCCCTATCCACTTGTGGAGGGCCTTTGAAGATTTTTTAACGAAACCGGCTGTGGACATTTTCACTTGCCGCAATAAATGAGAGGGAAGATAAACCTCCCACAGTTAGACATTCAATGAGGTTGTTCAAAACGTCGCGAGAAGCCCCGGTTTCAAGGAGACGCGGAGCGAAAGGACGATGACAGTAGCGGCACTACGGCGAGTCCTTGAGCGAGCACGCGACGCAGAAAACGGGGCTCGCAGCAGTTTTCAACAACCTCTTAAGCTTTGTCGGAGACTATAGTCCCGTCTCTGTCGATTATGATTTCCCTTATCGGGATATTTCTTCCGCTCTCCTCGATGGCGCGCTTCGCTATCATCGAAAGGCCGCCGCAGCAGGGTACTTCCATCCGGGCTATCGTGAGGCTTGCGGGCTCTCCGTAGCGGATAACGTCGGCCAGCTTCTTCATGTGCGCATCGGCGTCGTCGAGCTTGGGACACGCTACGGCGGCGACCCTTCCCTTCAAAAAGTCCCTGTGGAAGTCGGGATAGGCGAAGGGTCCGCAATCCGCCGCGAGAAGGAGGTCCGCTCCCTTCAGAAAGGGAGCGGCGGGGTTCAGAAGGGTTAGCTGCACCGGCCAGTGGCCGAGCTGCGAGGCGGTCTTCCCGCCGGGAACCTCCGGAGATTCCGCCACCTCGAATTTCACCGTCGCGGCGGAGGGGCAGCCGAAGGGAGAACTCTTGGCCTCTTTGGCCTTGAGCTCCTTGAGGTGCTCTTCGACGATATGCTCGTCAAACTCCTCGGCGTCGCGCACCTCGATAGTCAGCGCGCCCTCAGGGCAGTGGCCGATGCACGCGCCAAGGCCATCGCAGAGAGCTTCGCGAACCAGCCGCGCCTTGCCGTCGATTATCGCCAGCGAGCCCTCGGCGCAGTTCACTATGCAAAGGCCGCAGCCGGTACACTTCTCTTCGTCTATATTTATGATATTTCGCTTCATGGAACCCTCCCTGTAATTGCATTCAGCTAAATTATAACCATTTCAGTATTATATGCAAGAAGAAACATCCCTCCGCGAGCACCCCAGCGTCAAGGTTAGACCCCTCGACAACTATCGCAGTAAAAGATTTTCCCGGCGCGGTTTTCCGTTCCCGGCGAGGAATCCCGCAGAGAAAGGGTGAGACAGTAGCAGCGCTACGGCGAACCCTTGAGCGAGGACATGACGAAGCCAGGGACGGAAAGGATGCGCCGGATAACGTCTGTTACTCCTCATCGCTCTTAACAAGCGCCCCCCGCTTTAGCGCCCCCCTACCAAACTTAGCCCGGACCGCATCGACCGCCTTCTCCGCGTCGATCTTCCGCCCCTCCCTCGCCGGGTCCACGAAAAGATTCCCCTGGAGGGGCGCGCCGCCGCCCGAAACAAGCCTGTGCGCCGAGACTCCCAGCAGCCGAACCCTCCGCGTACCCTTCCAGCCGGAGCGTGAAAGCAGCTCCAGCGCGTCGGAAAAGAGGTCCGCCGTGACCGAAGTGGGGGCTTCGCGGGTGAGCGAGCGGGTAATCGTCTTGAAATCCTCGTCGCGCAGCTTAAGTGTCACCCCCACGGCCTTGAAACCGTACTTCCGGAGCCTCCCCGCGACCTTGTCGCAGAGGTAAAGGAGGGTGTTGCGGACGGTATCCGGGTCGGAGGTGTCCTCCTCGAAGGTAGTCTCGTTGCCGACCGATTTGGCCTCCGATTCCGTCACCACCTCGCGGTAATCCTCCCCCTGCGAAAGACGCCAGAGGTGCAGGCCGTGCTCGCCGAGGATGGAGACCATGTTTCTCTCGCCGAGGCGGGCGATATCCCCTATCGTCCTCATCCCGCGGCGCGTCAGGGTTTCAGCCGTCTTCTCCCCCACTCCCCAGAGCCGTTTGATCGGAAGCTCGCGCAAAAACTCCCTCACCTCGCCCTCGCCGACCACTACGAAGCCGTCCGGCTTGCCTAGGTCGGAGGCGATCTTGGCGACGAACTTGTTCGGAGCGACGCCGACAGACGCCACGAGGCCCAACTCGGTCCTTATCCGCTCCTTGATCTCCCTCCCGATCTTCGGCGCGTCGCCGAAGAGAAGGCGCGAGCCCGTCACGTCGAGAAAAGCCTCGTCGATCGAGAGCGGCTCCACGAGGTCCGTATAAGTGCGGAAAATAGCTATAATCTTGCGCGAAAGCTCGACGTAGCGCGAACCCCTCGGCGCGACGAAGACGCCCTTCGGGCACCTGCGCCACGCCTGCGAGATCGGCATTGCCGAATGTATGCCGAACTTTCGCGCCTCGTAGGAGCAAGCCGCGACGACGCCGCGCCCCCGCCCGCCCTTCGGGTCCGCCCCGACGATAACCGGCTTCCCGCGATACTGGGGATTGTCCAGCTGCTCTATCGACGCGAAAAACGCATCCATGTCGATGTGGATAATTGAACGAATCATGGGAAGAGGATAATAACCTGCGCAGGTGCGCAAGCCAAGAGGGGAGTAATAAATTGAAGGAGATACAGGAGGAACGGCTAAGCCGACAACGCCACTAAACGCCCTAATTCATAATTGCCAAAAGCGTGGGTTCAACCTGCCCGGCCGATGTCCGGGACTTGGCGGAACCGTGAAAAAAGCTTCATCAGCGCCGTCGCCAAAACAGAAAATGAGTCTCGATATTCATGCAAAAGCCGATGGTCACGGAAAAATGTCCGCTCTGAACAGATGAAAAATCATTTTCGGGCCTTGACAATTCGCATCAACGATTGAATATATATTTCTATAATACACCTTGTTGTGGATGCATTATTCTGTCGAAAAATAAATATTATAAATAAATCGGATTTTTTTAATTATGCACATTATGCTGTTAAGTCTCTTTTTTGCTTCAAGCACCGGAAATTACTGCTTTTTCCGTTAGCAGAACTGGAGTGTCGATGCCGAAGCGAATCATTATCTGTGCTGACGGGACCTGGAACACTCCAGACCAGTCCGATCATGGAGAACCATCTCTGACCAACGTGACCAAAACGGTCAAAACGGAGGAGTCATGATTTATTTATATATTTTGATACTAATAATGATCCTAGTACCCTTGATACCTTCGATATTAATTTATAAAATGTTCCCGAACTCCGTTACTAAAATTAAAGGTAAATTTGCTAATCTTGCCTTCGTTTCCACTGGTGCGTTTGGCGGTTATTTACTTGTATTGTTTATATTATATAAGATGCTAGGCTCATCAATTCAGGCTCAGCTAGGTAGTTTTAACTTAAACAATCTATACAACAACAACAAATATAAAACCGTATCTGCTAATCTTAAATTGCAAAATCAGCATGGCGCTGAAGTTAGCGGCAATCGCCTGAATGATATGGTCGATTCTGTACTAATTGCAACTTACCCAAGGATAATAGATGTTACAGGAAACAAAGTTACAATAGGCATGCCAATCACAAACGAGGACTGGTCTAATACTACCGTTATATATAAAATACCAAGATTTGGTTGCAGTGATAATATTAACCTTGAAAATATTGTTAAAAACAATAATGATTTTGTATCTGGGAAAATTTCCACAATTAATCTTGGAGAGGTCTTGATCAAAGAAGATGTGGATACCGATCCTGCAGCAATACGAGGAGTTGAAATTCCACTTACAGCTTCATCAGATCAAAGCAAGGGTCCCCCTCGTTCAAATTTACAATGAAAGCTCGGAGGGAAAAAATGTCTGGATATTATAAAAAGTTGCTTAATCTAACCTTGATTTTAACTTTCTCTTTTCTTTCAAGTTTTTCTTCGCTGTCAGCAGAACTGAGTGGTGAAGTGATGGCAAAGAACCCTTACAATCCAAATTCGTTCTCGCTTCAGGACGCCCGCGTGGATCTGTACTCTGTTTCGCCGGACGGCAAATTTAAATTGATTGATAAAAGTATTACCAGTTCTGATGGATCGTACCGCTTCAAGGGAGTCAAAGCCGGCGACTACTGGATACAAGTCAATAATAAGTTTAACTATGAGATATCCGTCTCCCCAAAGGATGTCCAGAAGAGGGCTCCACTATTGGTAGAGATAAAATAAGACTTCCTGGAATTCAACAAAAAGGGGTCAAGTCTTTCCGGTGAGGTGAGTATTTTGGCGAAGGGCTTGGAGTCCGCAGGGGGCGCACCCTTTGCTTTTAAATTGGGGCTGTCCTAGATAATCAGCCTAAATAGTCTCTAACCAGTTGTTTTACCTGAGCTAATTGAACTTTTGGGTCAGGGTTATTGAAACGCCATTCGCATTCCTTCAAAAACAGGTGAA